>JACMMA010000207.1 GCA_014379275.1 Armatimonadota bacterium
CCGTGTCCCATTCTTCATCGTCAGCCAGACTTCCCGGTGAAAACCAGGAAAATCGAATACATAGCTTGCGGGCAGAACGTCGGGAAAGAAAAGCAATTTCTCCTGCGCGAAAAAGAGTGACCCGCAAAGTAGAACATAGACAGCGACGAGCGTTAGAATAGCCTGGAGGAGAATGGAGCGGGACATATCGTAGTATACCGGGGCAAGCGAGAGGAGGGGACACGCAGGCGGAAGGCGAATGATACGCCAAAGGGAGATTCAGCGATGCTCTGGGCGGATGCAGTGTTTATCGGAGGCGACATTACCACACTCGACGACGCGACACCGACAGCAACGGCGATGGCGGTCCGGGACGGGCGTGTCCTGTACGTCGGGAACGACACCGATACGATTCGCTATGCCGGGGAAGGCACGGTATACGTCAACCTGCACGGAAAACACATCGTGCCGGGATTTTGCGACGCCCACCTGCATGTTTTCTGGTTCGGGTCGTTACTCGCGAAGCAGGCGGACCTCACCGGCTCGGCGAGCGTGGACGAGCTCCTGGCACGGCTCGCGGTCGTCGCCGGGAAAACCGACGGATGGGTTCTCGGGCGCGGGTTCGACCAGGATAAACTCCGCGAGGGGCGGTTCCCGACGCGGGAGGATCTGGACCAGGTTTCGCCGTCGCGCCCGATCCTGATCACGCGCGTGTGCGGACACGCGGCGGTGGCGAACTCGGCGGCACTCGCATTCCTGACAAACGACGAGCGGGCGCTGGGCGACGGGGCGACCGGGCTTTACACCGAGACCGCGATCGGCGTGATCCGGAAATACGTCCCGCCGATGAGTGAGGCGGAAAGCGAGGCGGCGGTAACGAGCGCGCTGAACGTCGCCCTATCGCGCGGGTTCACGTCGGTCGGAACCTTGCTCGACACGCCGGATCAGATGGGTACGTACCAGCGACTGAAGCGGAAAGGGAAACTGCCGAAGGTGCGCGTGACGGCGCACCCCCCACACAAGGCGGCGGTCGGGTCGCTGGCAGAGAACGGCATCGCCACCGGTTTCGGCGACGAATGGCTTTGCTACGGCGGGGCGAAACTGTTCTCGGACGGTTCTCTCGGTGCGCGCACCGCACTACTTGCCGCGCCCTACGCCGACGATCCGGAGCACCCGGACAACCTCGGCATCCGCATTTATGACCCGGAAGATTTGAAAGCGAAGGCACTCGACGCCCAGTGCAAAGGCTGGCAACTCGTCATCCATGCCATTGGGGATCAGGCGGTACGCGAAACGCTGGACGCGATCGAATATGCCCTGGATCACGACGAACGTCCGAACATTTATCACCGCCACCGCGTGGAGCACGCCTCGATTCTGCCACCTGACCTCCTGGCGCGGATGGCGCAGCGGCAGATCGTCGGCGTGTTACAACCGCAGTTCGTGACCTCGGACACATGGACGGGCGAACGCGTCGGCGCGGGGCGTGCCGATTATGCATATCCGTTCCGAACGATGCTCGACGCCGGAATCCCGCTCGCGCTATCGTCCGACTGCCCGGTGGAGGTGATGGACCCGTTCGCGTGTGTCGCGGCGGCAGTCTTCCGCGACCCGTGGTCACCGCGCGAACGGCTCACGATGGCGGAGGCGCTACGCCTGTACTGCATCGGCGGTGCGTTTGCGTCGCACCGGGAGCACGAACGCGGTTCGCTAACGGTCGGTAAAGTCGCGGATTTCGTGACTCTGTCCGGGGATCTGATGGCATGTGAAACGGCGGATGCGGTAAAGTCGCTCGCCGTCGAGCAGGTGTATGTGGGTGGTGAGCAGGTGTATACGAAACGGTGAAGCGGCCTCTCGTCCCCGTCTGGGCGTGGTGTGGCGTGAGTATCGCCGCGCTCTGCGGGCTCGGCTACTGGCTGTTCCAATCGTCGGTTGCGGAGGAGAACGCGCTGGTCGAATGGGCGTTGCGCCTGCCCGAGGAGCGGGAACGGGCGCGGATCGCCGGGTTCTCGGGCGACAGGCGGATCGCGCCGAATTTCGACCCGGCGAAGGATGCGGGGGGCGATTGGGTTCGGATCGAAGCTGTCATGCGAGCCGACGCACCCGAGGGGGAGTTACCCTATGGTGACGATCTGCTCCGATACGCCAACCCACCTACGCGAACGAAAGCGAAGCGTAGCGAGGTAAAGCGACTCCTGAAAAAGTACCGGTCATTTCTGGCGGATGCGGAGCGTGCCTCTCGAAAACCGCTGTGCCACTTCCCGTATCACAAAGGCAACTCCGATTTAGACGGCGCAGAGGCGGCAGAACTTCTCGCTATGCTTCATCTGGCATCGGCGGTCGAGGAGCGGGGGCGTGGCAGGGCGCAAACGGCGATGGGGCACGCCGCGACAGCCCTCCGGATCGCACACCAGTTACAAGCGCACAACACGATCTATCCTTACACGTCCGGCATCACTGTCGAAACAATCGTCCTGCGATTCGTGTGCGAGGGTTTGACCGGACGCGATGCCGTCACGGGGACGGCGTGGGAACGCGCTCTCACGGGACACGAAACGGAGTTCCTGCGACCGCAGCGTAACGAACCGCTTCCCGCCGCCCAATTCCGAAACCTGATACACAACGATCACCTGTTGATGCGCGAAATCATCCGAGGATTGCGAGCCGAGAAATACAAGCCCAGGCAGTGGCTTTTTATGGAGTCTGCCCCGGTGTTGCGCTCTATAAATCGACTTGATTTCGTGCTGTCATTGCGAACCGCGGCGGACGCTCTGGAGGCCAGTGCCGACTGGTGCTACGCGGGTCTCGCCGTGCGCCTTCGGGCGTGTGAAACCGAAACGCGGCCCTACGTGCTGTGGAAGGCGATGGAGGGATGGGCTCGTCACGTCGCTATAGTGATGAGGAAGTCTCCGAGGCTGGTAGGTCCGCACAAATGGGAACACATTCCCTGGCGACGTACGGTACGGGACACCGACCGGGCGTTGGCACAAGCGGTCTGGGGGCAAGTGTCCGGGAAAGGAGCGGGCAGGGTGCCGGATGACCCGTTCGCCGCGAAGCCGAATGTGCCGCTTCATCGCCGCGATCTACCAGACGGCAGCATGCTCTGGTACAGCGTCGGCGATAACGGGACGGATGACGGCGGCGAGGAATCGAAAGACCGGGTGGTGAAAGTCTGGCGAAAGTGATTCGTTGAAACTGGTATCGAAAACAATTCTCCAAAAAGGAGGGATGTCCTTCGACGCCGAACTCTGTCGAGAGGGGCGTTTTCGCCGATTTGATGGTCTCACCTATGAAAAGAATCGCAATCATTGTCTCGTTCGCCGGATGCGCCCTGCTCGCACCGACAATCGCTTATGCCCAGACCGCGACCGGTCCGCGCTGGGAAACCCGCGACGCGGATAAAGGGGTTCGCCAGCTCTCGGACATGGTGCGGCTTCGTGTCGGCAAGGACGCCGCAAACCGGAAGCGCGCCGAGGGGGTGTACTTCGCGGTCCGGGTGACCCGGACAAACGAAACCTTCGTCTGCGACACCCTGCCCTACACGTTCGTCTGGGACACGACGAAAGTCGCGGAAGGCTGGCACTGGCTAGGCGTCGTCATGATCGACACCAACGGCGACGGTTCCGAGAAGGTGGTGGACTCGCTCAAGGTGTATGTCCGCAACAATAGAGAGACGCCGCTCCCGGTACTCGTCTCCGCTGCTCCCCCGGCGTTGGGAGCGGGCGGCGCGGAAACGAGTACCGGGAATACGAGGGCGACTGCCAAACCGCTCGCCTCGCGCCGACGGGGGCGGGCTCGTGCGCCGCGGGTGTTGTCACTGCCGGAAACGGTGACCCCGGAAATCATCTCGGCGACGGTTGGCGTGTCGCTTACCCCGCTTTCCGTGCCGCGTGTCTCCGCCTTGTATAAAAGTGATCGACTCGTATACCTCGGCCTTCCCGACGGCGGTGTCGCGGTCTGGGACGAGGCGGCGAAACGGGGAAGCGTGGTCCGTATCCCCGGCGTGTCCGGTCCGGTCCGTGCCCTTGCCGCAGGACATGGCACTATCTACTGGACGGCGGGTGCGTCGGATAAGGTTTACGCCCTGAATACCAGAGATAAAAAGGTCACCTTCTTTGACGCTGCAGAGCGTTCCGAGGTAATCGTTGGCGGAGAAGGAGGCACGGGCGAGGAAGCGGTACCAGTGCCCACACCCCCCGACTCGGCCCCGTGGATCGAGCGGTTGGCGGTTCTCGGGAAGCGCGTCGTGCTGATGGGAACATCCGCCACACGCATCTGGGACGGCGAGTCGGGTCTCAAATCACTCGCCGATATGTTGCCCGCCGAAGTCGCGCAGACATACTCGGACGCCCTTGTGCAGTGTTACGTCGGGGCGAGCACGAACACCAAGGACGCACTGCTTGTTTTTGCCACACCGAACTTCGGCGCGGCAGGCGGCTCGCTTCGACTCTGGAGCGGGAACGCCGAAAGTCTCCGAGGCGAATGGCGCGACCGGGGAACTGTTTCGACCGGCAAAGATTTCTTCGACTCGGGCAAACCGGAATTGGCACTGACGCCGTTCGGAATACTCGTTCCGGAGCGAATCGAGGGGTTCGACAGGATAAGCGGGTTACAGTTCGCCTCCTTCGACGACAAGAGCGCGCCTGTCGCGCCGCAGAACATCCCGCTCGGGGTTACCGGCGACTATAACGCGAACGCGCCGCAAAGCGCGGAAACGGTTTCGGTCGGCGCGAGCGGGGTCTGGTGGGCACAGAGTGGCGTGGTGTTTCATGCCGATCCGTCCGGCGGCGCCCGCGAGTGTTACATGCCGTGGAACGGTGCGGGGGCGGCTGTCACCGCACTCCTCGCCGACAAAGAGGGGGCGTTTATCGCGACCGATAAAGGTGTCCAGCGGATCGTACTGGGGCAACCGACGGAAACCGATGGCTACGGCGGATATGTCCGTGTACCGCTCGGCGACGATTATGCCTATCCTAAGAGCGACCGCGAGCAACAACTGTTAGCCGGGATTGACGAATGGCAGGGCGTGCCGTACCGGTGGGGCGGGCAAACCAAGGCGGGAGCAGACTGTTCCGGGTTTGTCGGCGCGGTGCATCGGAGCCTCGGCGTCAACCTGCCGCGTACTTCGAAACAGATGGGCGAAACGCGCATGGGAACACGGGTGCGCGACGAACTGCGCTACGGCGACACCCTGGTTTATCCCGGTCACGTCGCCCTGTATATCGGAAACGGGCGCACGGGGGAAACGGTCGGCGGCAGCAGTACCAGCACGAACGGCTCGGTCAGCAAGTCCACCATCTGGCGGCGGCGCAACGTGATCGTGAAGCG
>JACMMA010000208.1 GCA_014379275.1 Armatimonadota bacterium
ATCAAGTCGAACGTCGCGATGCACGCTTCGTGGGATAATCCGAAGCCGACCGGTGCCGACGACTATCCCAACTCCCTGATGGGAGAAATCTCCGCGATCCGTCAGGCTCTGTATGACGCCGTGAGCGCGGAATTGTCCCTGAGTGAGTACGCGAAAAATCCGGTCGGCAAGGAGCGCCCGGTCATATCCGCGCAGATCTCCGCCCTGGTCCCTGTGGTCAAAAAACAAAAGCCGCTGGTCATCCACGCCGACTCGGCGGTCGCAATTCGCCGCGCGCTACGGATCGCGAAGGAGTTCGGTTTGACTCCCGTCATTGAAGGCGGTGCGGAGGCAGGCGCGGTAGCCGGAGAGTTGAAAGCGGTAGGGGCGAGTGTGCTACTCACGACCGCGCTACCCGAACCTCCGAAACTGCTCGACGGTGAGGATGATCCCACGACACTGCAAGGCTACCGCTACCGAGCCATCGTTCCCCGTACTGCCGGAAGGCTTGCCGCCGCCGGGGTACCGTTCGCGTTCGCAACGGATGGCTTGAAGTCGGTGGACGATTACCGCAAAAACGTGCGCAAGATGATTGCCGCCGGTCTTCCCGCCGACGCAGCGACGGTAGCGGCGACGCAATCCGCGGCGAAAATCTTCGGTGTGGATCGACAGATCGGTTCGCTCGCGCCGGGGTCCATCGGAAATGTGCTCGTCGTAGATGGTGATTTATGGGGCGCAAAAACAAAAATCCGCTATCTGTTTGTGGACGGTAAGAAAACCGAGGTCGGCGAATCTGCGACCAAACCCGGCGCGGCATCGTCTGTGGCGAAGTCCGAGCCGCCGGTGAAAGCCGAACCGGAGCCGCCGAAAATGACGCTCGAAGAAGCGAAGAAAATGCTTCCTGCCGGCGTTACCGTCGAACAAGCTCTCAAGTATTTACGGGAATCACCCAAGCAGGCCGAGGAGTTTTTGCCGAAAGGCGTTTCGGTGAACGACGCAATCGCCGTACTGGAAGGCAGTGGTGAGGGGGATTCGAAACCCAGCGATGGCGCAACGATCCCCACAAAAAAAGACGCAGACGAGGTGACGGCACCGCCGACCGTGGGTACTGGTCTGGTGCCCCCCCTGCCGCCGCAGATCGCGGGATGGTTTGTGCTGCGCGGGGCGACCGTGTGGACCGTGGCCAAAGACGGGGTCATGACCGGCACCGACGTTTATGTCAGAGACGGCAAGATAGCCGCTATCGGTGCGAACCTTTCCGTGCCCGGCGGCACCCTTGAGATCGACGCGAAGGGCAAGCATGTCACGCCGGGGATGATTGACGCACACTCGCATACCGCAATGGACGCCGTGAACGAAGGCTCGAACATCGTCACATCCGAATGCCGTATCGAGGACGTGATCGATCCCGAGGACGTGAACATCTACCGGCAACTCGCGGGCGGCACGACCGCCGCGAACCTGCTCCACGGCTCCGCGAACGCGATTGGCGGCCAGAACCAGATCGTGAAACTGCGCTGGGGACAGGACGCGGACGGCATGCGGTTCGAGAACGCGCCGAAGGGGATCAAGTTCGCGCTCGGCGAGAACCCGACGCAGTCGAATTACCAGCCGACCTCGCCCCGGTATCCGTATTCCCGCATGGGAGTAGAGCGCGTCATCCGGGAAGCGTTCACGATGGCGCGGGACTATCAGAGCGACTGGAAAGCGTACAAAGGCGGCAAACGCTCACTCCCGCCGCAACGCGACCTTCGCATGGACGCGCTGGTTGAAATCCTGGAGGGTAAACGCGTGGTGCATTGTCACTCCTACCGGCAGGACGAAATCCTCGCCATGATCCGTGTCGCCGATGACTTCGGGTTCAAGGTCGGCACCTTTCAGCACGTGATGGAGGGCTACAAAGTCGCCGACGAGATGGCGAAACACGGCGCGGGCGGCTCGACGTTCAGCGACTGGTGGGCATACAAATTCGAGGTGCGCGACGCGATCCAATACAACGGGGCGCTGATGAACGAGCGCGGCGTGTTGACCTCGTTCAACTCGGACTCGTCGGAGTTGGCGCGGCGTCTCAACCTGGAAGCGGCGAAAGCGGTTCACTGGGGTAATGTCACGCCGCAAGAGGCGATCAAGTTCGTGACCATCAACCCGGCGAAGCAACTCGGCATCGATAAATACGTCGGCTCGCTGGAAAAGGGCAAGGACGCCGATATCGCGGTCTGGAGCGGCGACCCGTTGTCGTCCATGACCATCTGCGAAAAGACGTTCGTGGACGGGAAGCTTCTGTTCGACCGTGCCGCCGACCTCGCCGCCCGCCCCGCGTTGGAGGCGGAAAAGAAGCGGTTGGCACTCGCGGAAAAGCCGAAGAAGGCGACCCCCTCGCCGTCGCCAACTACCTCGCCGAAACCGCCGGTCGAATCGGTCGCCGTGTCGGACGCGAAACCGGCGGAAACGCAGGCACCGGCTACGGGCGCGGTGACGGCGATTGTCGGGGCTACCGTCCATCCGCTCGTAGGCGCGGACATCCCGAACGGCGTCGTGGTGATGCAGGGCGGGAAGATCCTCGCCGTCGGCGCGAAGGAAGCGGTGGCGATCCCGGCCGACGCGAGTGTGACGGACGCGACCGGGATGCACGTGTACCCCGGCATGTTCGACGCCGACACGCAGATGGGTTTGCGCGAGATCGACTCGATGCGCGAGACCGTGGATGCCCGCGAGATGGCGACTTTCAGCCCGGAACTTCGCGCCGCCGTTTCCGTAAACCCGGACACCGATCTGCTCCCGGAAGCCCGCGCGAACGGCATCCTGTCGGTCGTCACCGCGCCCGAGGGCGGAACGATATCGGGGCAGGGGGCGGTCTTGTCGCTGAACGGCTGGACATGGGAGGAACTGGCGATTGACCCGTCGGTGGGAATGTACATCCAGTTCCCGCGCATGGGGCAGCGACGTTTCCGCGAAACCGCGCACCGCTGTGAAGAAACCGCGGGCGGGCACGCGGAAGACAACGACCCGTACCTGCGTTCCGGTGCGTACGTCCCCGGCGGAACGATGGATACGAGAGCCATGCGTTTCGGTATGTTGCCTTCCCTCCTGGGGGCGGACGAGTCGGATGCGACCGAAAAAGAGGAGGAACGCGCCGAGAAAGCCCTGCGACCGCTCAACGATTTTCTGGAGTCGGCGAAGCGCTACAAGATGGCAAAAGAGTCCGGAACATTGAAGCACAACGACACGAAATGGGAGGCGATTCTGCCGGTGCTTGCCGGCGAAAAACCGTTCTTCGTCCGTGCCGACCGCGAGAAAGACATTAAAGCGGCGGTGAACTGGGCGAAAAAGAACGGCTTCCGTATGGTGTTGGTCAGCGGGCAGGAGGCGGATAAATGCGCCGATTTCCTCGCCCGCGAGAAGGTGCCGGTGATTCTCGGACCGGTGCAAAACCTGCCACGGACACAGGACGCCCCCTACGACGATGCATTCACGATTCCGGCGAGGCTGGCGAAGGCGGGTGTCGTCTTCTGCCTGACATCGGGAGAAACGTCGAACATACGGCGATTGCCGTGGCAGGCGGCGATGGCGGCATCGTACGGACTCGACCCGGAGACCGCTTTGAAAGCGATCACGCTCACTCCCGCACAAATAACCGGGCACGCTTCGCATCTCGGTAGCATCGAAACCGGCAAAGACGCGACCGTAATCATCACGACCGGCAATCCACTGGAAATCACCTCTGTCGTAAAGGCTGCGTTCATCCGGGGCGAGTCCATCAATCTCCAAACGCGCCAGAAACAACTCTACGAGCGGTACCAGAGTAGACCGAAAAAATAGGTAGTTCGGGCGTCGCGTTCACCGGGATATGAATGCCCCAGTGAACGCGACGACCAAGCAACTTGGCGGATCGATCACCTGTGAAATAGTTAACTTCTGACGGTTTTTGCATAGGGGCACGTTTCAAACGATCGGATACGTGGCATAATGCAGAAAGTCACGGCGGGAGTGTATGCCCGGGATGACGAGCGAGAATCAGGGGACGTTTGTTGCGACGCGGTAGAATAAGGGTATGTCCTCGAATTTTCGTCTTCGCCTCGGAACGCGAGGCTCCGCGCTTGCTTTGTGGCAAGCACGATATGTCGCCGAACGCGTCACGACGCGCTTCCCACACTTTGAAATCGATACCGTTGTCATAAAAACGGCGGGCGATGTGCGACAGGATGTTCCGCTCTCGGAAGTTGCCGGGACCGGCGTGTTCGTCAAAGAGATAGAATCGGCGCTCGCGGAGGATCGGATCGATTTCGCGGTCCATAGCGCGAAAGACTTACCGGCGACGGATTCGCCGGGGTTGGTATTGGCGGCATTTTGCGAGCGGGGTGACCCGCGTGATGCATTAATCGCACCTAACCATGGAACGCTTGCCGCACTTCCAGAAGGCGCGGTGGTGGCGACCGGTTCGGTGCGGCGTCAGGCACAACTCTTAGCCGTACGTCCGGACCTGCGTTTTGTCGAGATACGGGGGAACGTGGATACCCGTCTCGCGAAACTGGACAGGGGCGATGCGGATGCGTTGGTTCTTGCAGTCGCGGGGTTGGCGCGGCTCGGACGCCAAGCGGTGATAACGGAAACGCTCGAACCGGAAACCTGCTTGCCGCAAGTGGGACAGGCTTGCGTCGCCGTGCAGTGCCGGTCGGAAGATGCGGAGATAATCGCGTTACTCGCGGAGTCGTGCGACTACCTGACCACTCGGCGCGAAGTGGTCTGTGAACGTCGGTTTCTGTCGCTCCTCGGGGGCGGCTGTACGGCGCCGGTGGCGGCGCACGCGATTAGTAGTGATCGGTTCTTGTATCTCTTCGCACTGGTGGCGACGCCGGACGGGAAGAAGATCATACGGACGCGGAGCGGTTCGACTCTCGACAATGTTGTTGGTGTCGCCGAGGGGGCGTATCAGGCTTTGCTGGAGCAAGGCGCGGAAGCCCTCCTGTCGAATTAGATGATGTTTCTGGTCATCGAAATAGTGACAGCAAAAACAGTGTTGATTGGGAGGTCCGACCTAGTGCGTTTAACGTGGCATGAAGCCGTTGTAAAACAAGAGCGATTAATCATCCGCTGGCCCGCCGAGGAGAAGCGGTTGCGTACCGTGATATTCATCCCGCTGTTCGCCGTCGCTGCGGGCGCGGTTCTTTCACTGCTTCGGGTGACACTTAGCCCAGAATTCCAACGCGACGCGACCATTTTCGGAATGATCCTTGCCGTGGCGGCGTTTGTTTATGGCTGTTACAACATCTGGTTCTCGCATCTCTGGGCTCTCGACAAACGGCAGAACGCGTTGTTACGTGGGGGGTGGCGAAAAGTCGCCGATCTGGACGAATTTGTCCGCTTCATCGCCAAACGTGAAAAGAGGGGCAGACATATCGTTTTTTTGATGCTCGCCGAGCGCGAGGACGGTACGTCGGAAAGTCTCGGCGTGATGGATCAGGAAGACGCCAACGAACTAGGGTATGAACTGGCGCGGTTTACGCGCCGACCATTCTCCTCGCGGTAAAGAAATCACACAAGCGTCGCGTCCGGCGTTGGCGTCAGTTAGGAATCACCTTGATTCCTAGCGACTGCCCCTCCGCGAACAGGGAACGGAACCGCTCGTCTCCCAACGTTTCGCGGAGTCGGTTACGTGCTTGTTCATCCGACTTTTCCTCGTGCCGGTACAAAAATAAACGTTCCCGCGGGGTGCGCCGCATGCAGTCCACCGCTCCGTGTATGCGTGCTGCTTGTTCGAAATCTGACCGGGCTTGTGCCAGGTAGGCGAACCGCGCTAACACGCGCGCTGTCTCCTTGCTGTCGCGCACCGCGCGTACCACGGCGAGTGATTCCGAAAGCAGGGTTTGCGCCTCGGTGAAATTGCCTTCCTGAATCGCCGCCTGTGCAAGCCGGTAGAGCGTGGTGATGATCTGCACCCGGTGGTCTTTGTCGCGTGCCATTCCTAGCGATTCTTCGAGTGCGGTCCGTGCCACCCGCGTATCACCGGTTCCGAGCGCGGCGAGTGCCAGCAAGCCGAGCGAATGGGCGTAGGCGAACCCCGCTGCGAACGGCTTCTGAATAGCGATCGCCTCACGGTGCCATCGCATCGCCTCCGCAAAATCCCCGCGCTCACGCGCCGCGGTGCCGCACATATTCAGCGAGGTTGCGACCAAAGCGTCGTTCTTTGCGTCCCGACGGATGGCGAGCGCGCGTTCGTGGAAGCCCCGCGCCCGGTCAAAATCGCCTTCGAACGCCGCGACCATTCCCAAACCGTCGAGAAGCATGGCCGAATGGGGAAGGCGGTCCAGACCACGCTGAAACCAGTGTCGGGCGGCGGCGTTGTCGCTTTGTAACTGGAAATAAAGGTAGGCGATCTTCTCCATCGCCCACACCGCGCCGAGCACGTCGTCTGCTGTTTCCAGGAGCGCGAGCCCTTGCTCGTAACGTGAGAGCGCGTCCGCGAATTGGCCCGCCATGCTATGGGCGTCGCCGATTTTCAGATGCGCCTTCGCCACATCGGTTTCGCTTTGCTGGCGTTCGCGCAAGCGGAGTAAGGTCTCGTACACCGCGCCTGCCGCGGACGCGTTGCGGCGAGTTTCGTGCATAAATCCGATCCGCGATAGCAGGGCGTCTATCGCTTTAATTACGGCTTCGCCCGGTACGTTCGCTTCCGCCGCGAGCGTCACCAGTGGGAGCCACGCATCCGCCTCCTCATATTGTCCCAGAAACCCCCACGCGCAGGCATAGCTGCGTAGCAACGGGAAGAGTGTTTGCGCCGCTTCGGTGTTGCCGTTCGTAAACTGCTCGCGCAGGTAATGCAGAGCGTGACGAATGTTTTGTTGTTCCGGCAAGTAGAGGGGGAGAATCGCGATAACGTTCAAGTCACGCTCGGCACGTTCCGCCCACGGCTCTGCGAGCGCAGCGTAGTAGCCGACGTGGCGACGAGCGAGTAGATCCGTTTCGCCGCGCTCCTCTAGCCTCTGCCGGGCATACTCGCGCACAGTCTGCAATAGCCGGTACCGACCGCCGTTCTCGGCACCATCGTCCCACAATGCCAGCGATTTATCCACCAGCGATGTCAGCGCGTCCATGACACTGTACGTGTCTAACTCTTCACCGGAACAGACCGCCTCCACCGACGTCAGGGTGAACGATTCGGGAAACACCGAAAGCCGTGCAATCAGCACCTTCTCCTCAGCGGTGAGCAGATCGTAGGACCAGTCAATCAGTCCGCGTAGCGTTTGTTGCCGTCGTAGCGCGGTCCGGCTACCCCCGGTGAGTAAGTGAAACCGGTCACTGAGGCGCGGGGCGATCTCGTTGACCGATAGCGTCCGGACGCGCGCGGCGGCGAGTTCGATGGCAAGGGGAATGCCGTCGAGCCGGTAGCAGATCTGCGCCACGGCGGACGCACTCTGATTAGTTACCGCAAAAGAGGGTAGAACCGCGGAAGCGCGTTCCACAAACAAGCGCACCGCCTCATACTGGGACACCGTTTGCGCCGTCGCCGTCACACCCGGCTCCGGAAGCGACAGATTGGGGACGCGGCAAACCGTTTCCCCATGAATTGCCAGCGGTTCCCGCGAGGATGCCAGTATCGTCAGGCGCGGGCAAGCGCGAAGCAGCGTATCGGCGAGTCGAGCGCAATCCGCAACAAGGTGCTCGCAGTTATCCAGAATCAGGAGCGTCTTGCAATCATGCATCGCGTGAGTGAGCGTATCGGTTATGGATGTGCCGCCTTCCTCACGCACCCCGACCGCCCCTGCGACCACCTGTGCGATTCTCGTCCCGTCCGCGACCGGCGCCAGCTCGGCGAAATACACACCATCCGGGTATCGTTCCAGAACATCGGCGGCGACCTGAAGCGAAAGCCGCGTTTTCCCGCAGCCGCCGGTGCCGACCAGTGTGACGAGACGAGCCGCGGAAAGGAGCTCACGCACGCGGGCGATCTCGGCTTCGCGCCCGATGAACGAGGTGAGTTGCTCCGGCAGGTTGTTCGGTGTCGCCGCCAGAGAGCGTATCGGGGCGAACAAGTCCGGTAAGTCGGGGTGACATATCTGGAAGAGTTGCTCCGGGCGCGACAGGTCTTTGAGGCGGTGCGAGCCTAAAGGGCGAATCGTGGTGGCATCGTCCAGCGCGTCCCGGCATAGCTCCTCGGCGGAAAGCGACAGAATAATCTGACCGCCGTTCGCCACACCGACGATACGCGCGACGCGGTTAAGTGAGGATCCGAAATAATCGTCGCCCTGTCGCTCCGCAGTGCCAGAGTGAATCGCCATCCGGACGCGCACGTGGTCCCCGTGCACAAGAGGGCATTCTCGGCGCAGCATTCGTTGCGCTTCGATAGCCGCCTCGACAGCATCCCTGGCGACGGTGAACGCGGCGCAAAAGGCATCACCGATCGTTTTGAAGATCACGCCGCCTTGTGCCTCAATGGCCGCGCGGATCAGACGATCATGCGCGGCAAGAGCGACACGCATACCGTCGGGATCACGATCCCACAGGCGCGTGCTACCTTCCATATCGGTAAACAAGAAAGTAACGGTCCCCGTCGGCAACTCCATTTTCTGCGCCGCCTCCTTTCGCGTAATTCCAGCTTGCTATTCGACTTCACTCCCGCGAAAACCTCTCTAAAAGGATGCAACCTGAAGATGCAATGAGGCAAAGAAGAACACCAGAACCGCTGAGATAGCATATTTAATCAGATTATCGTGCCATATTGTGCCCAGAAAGGGATGTATATCACAGAAAATCCCCTTATTCGCGTCACGAAATTTTTGATCCAATTTGCGATCGTCGCTCAGAACATGGTACTATATACATGTCATCGCGTTGGAGTCGTACAATAAACGACTGGTCAGGAGAGGCGACGACACCCGGCGACTGCAATGCTTAAAGAAGCGAAGCAGCCGTTTTTTTTTGCCTTCGTCTATCACCTCCTCTAATGGGTTACGATTCGTATATAAGCGAGCACGCCCGCGCGTGGTTGACGCGAAGCCACCGCGCGCGATACACTGTGAGAGTTTTCACGAAGTCAGCGGAATACGGTTCGCCGTATTGCGCTATCATGCGAACCGCTTTGGTTCGTTTTCCTAAACTATTTTTGACGCCCGCGCGCAAGCGACTTCCACTGCGGGACAAATAAAGAGACAATATTATGGCGACAGGCAAAATCGTACAAGTACAGGGACCGGTAGTAGACTGCGAGTTTGAACCCGGTCAACTCCCCGCAATTTATAACGCGGTCCGGATCCCGCGCCGCAAGACGGACGGCGCGGAAACCGACGAACTGATCATCGAAGTGGCGCAGCACCTTGGCAACGATGTCATCCGCGGCGTCGCGATGTCCACGACGGATGGTCTGGTTCGCGGCGACGACGCGATCGACACCGGCGCGGCAATCACCGTACCGGTCGGGAACGCGACCCTCGGTCGCGTTTTCAACCTGCTCGGTAAGCCGATCGATGAAATGGGATCGGTGACTGCCGAACAGTATTATCCGATCCACCGCCCCGCCCCGAGTTTCGAGAGCCTAGCGACCAAAGCCGAAGTGCTGGAAACCGGTATCAAGGTCGTTGACCTGCTTTGCCCGTACCTCAAGGGCGGCAAAATCGGGTTGTTCGGTGGTGCCGGGGTAGGCAAGACGGTCACCATGCAGGAGTTGATCCGGAACATCGCGGTTCAACACTCCGGCGTTTCCGTGTTCGCCGGTGTCGGCGAGCGGACCCGCGAAGGTAACGACCTCTGGCTCGAAATGTCGGAAGCCGAATTCAAGGATGCGCAAGGGAACACCGCGCACGTGATCGACAAAACCGCGATGGTGTTCGGTCAGATGAACGAGCCGCCGGGCGCACGCCTGCGTGTCGCGCTCTCCGGCTTGACCATGGCCGAGTATTTCCGCGACGAGCAGGGACAGGACGTTCTTCTGTTCATCGACAACATCTTCCGCTTCACCCAGGCGGGTTCGGAAGTGTCCGCGCTCCTTGGTCGTATGCCCTCCGCAGTTGGATACCAGCCGACGCTTGCGGAAGAGATGGGCGCTCTGCAGGAGCGGATCACGTCCACCCGTAAGGGATCGGTTACGTCCATCCAGGCGATCTATGTTCCCGCCGACGACCCGACGGACCCCGCCCCTGCGACCACGTTCGCCCACCTTGACGCCACCACGTACCTTGACCGTGGGCTCGCCGCGCAGGGAATCTTCCCCGCCGTTGACCCGCTGGTTTCGACCAGCCGCATCCTCAGCGAAGACATCGTCGGCGC
>JACMMA010000209.1 GCA_014379275.1 Armatimonadota bacterium
CGCACGTCGAGCACGACCACTTCGTCACCGTGCTGACGGGCTGAACAGTTGCATTTTGAATTAAAACTTTCAAGCGACTACTGAGTCATCTACTCCCAGTGGCGGCTGTAGGTATCTATCCCATCAAGCCCTTCACCACGCTCGCCGGAACCACACCCGTCAGCCGCTGATCCAGCCCCTGATAGCGGAACGTGAATCGCTCGTGGTTGATGCCCAGCAGACGGAGTACCGTGGCGTGGAAGTCGGGGACCGGGACCGCGTCTTTCACGATGTTGTACGAGAAGTCGTCCGTCTCGCCGTAGACCGTGCCCGCGTTCGAGCCGCCGCCCGCCATCCACATCGTGAAGCAGCGCGGGTGGTGGTCGCGACCGTAGTTGTCCTTCGTCAAGCCGCCCTGCGAATAGATCGTGCGCCCGAACTCGCCGCCCCAGATCACCAGCGTGTCGTCGAGCAAGCCGCGCGATTTCAAATCCTGGATCAGTCCGTAGCACGCCTGGTCGATGTCCTTGCACTGGCTCGGGAGACGCCCGGCGACGTTCGAGTGCGTGTCCCAGTTATTCAGATACACCTGCACGAACCGGACGCCGCGCTCGACCATGCGCCGCGCCATCAACGCCGTGTACGCGAACGTTCCCGGCTTCCGCGCGTCCTCGCCGTACAGAGCGTAGGTGCTTTCCGGCTCCTTCGTCACTTCCGACAGGTCCGGGACGCTCGACTGCATCCGAAACGCCAGTTCGTACTGCCGGATGCGCGTGTGTGTCTCGTCGTCCCCGACCGTTTCGTAGTTCATCTGGTTCAGTGCGCGCAGCCCGTCCAGCGTTTTGCGCCGCACCGACGCCGGGACGCCGGGCGGGTTGTTGATGTACAGGATCGGGTCGCCCTTCGCGCGGAACGTCACGCCCGCGTGCTCGCCCGGCAGGTACCCCGACGACCACAGCCGCGCCGAGATCGCCTGCACCTGCTCCGTGTTCGACGGCGTTGCGACCAGCACCGCGAACGTCGGCAGGTCGTTGTTCAGCGAACCCAGCCCGTACGACAGCCACGACCCGATGCACGGTCGCCCGGTGATCTGGTTGCCGGTCTGCATGTACGTGATCGCCGGTTCGTGGTTGATCGCGTCGGTCTGCATCGAGCGGATGAAGCAGAGATCGTCCACCATCTTCGCCGTGTGTGGGAGCAACTCCGATACCCACATGCCGCTCTTACCGTGTTGCGCGAACTTGTAAATGGACGGCGCGACCGGGAAACGCGCCTGCCCGGACGACATCGTGGTCAGCCGTTGCCCGTTCCGAATAGATGCGGGCAAGTCCTTGTCGAAAAACTCCTGCATCTTGGGCTTATGGTCGAACAGATCCATCTGCGGTGGTCCACCGACCATGTGTAGATAGATAACATGCTTGGCTTTCGGCGCGAAGTCCAGTTTCGGCAACGCCCCCCGCGTCCCCGCCGGTGCCGCCGCCAGCGCATCCGCGCCCAAGCCGAGGCTGCTCAACGCCGCCATGCCGAGCACATTCCCGCCGCGCCGCAAAAACTGCCGCCGGGTTTCGAGACGCACCCAATCCTCGACGTCCGGGTGCAATGGTTCGTGTTCGCTGTTGTTACTCATCACTGATTCGATTCCTTTTACTCCCTCCCCCCGCCCGCCCCCTCATCGGAATGAGAGAGGGGGAGAAGATACGCCGGGAGCAAATCGTTTACCGCACATCCCGTTCCGTCTCCCCCTCCCTCATCGGAATGAGGGAGGGGGCGGGGGGAGGGAGAATTACTGATTCAAAACCTCGTCCAGATTCATCATCTGGTTCGCGAGCATCGTCCATGCCGCGAGCTTTTCCGGCGCGATTGCCGGGCTTGCCTTCGCCTCGCCGACCGCGAGCAGAGCGCGAGCGTCGGCGGGGTTCGCCCCGTAATGCGCTTCCAAGTCACTCAGCCCCAGTTCCAGTATCATCCGCTCCTGCGGCTTCAGCGGGCGGGCGAGCAGACGCCGCGCGACGAAGTCGAGCCGCTTGGTGTCGTCCGGTCCGCCTTCGGTCAGTGCGCGTTGGGCGAGGAAGCGGGCGGCTTCC
>JACMMA010000210.1 GCA_014379275.1 Armatimonadota bacterium
ATATTCAACGCGATAAAATCGGACGGCATGGACCACTGGACCATGGATGTCCGGCAGTATGAGTCGATGCGAAACCATATTCTGAATATGATAGATGACTCCGGGGATGCCGAAGGGACGATTACAGTGAAAGAAGTGGTCGAGGTAGCCCAAGATCGGTTCTCTACGCATGAGTTGTTCCCGAAGGGGCGGGTACGCAACTATTACACTTTTACGAAAGTCGATATGGAAGCCCGATGCGAGATCGAGCGTGTTCCTGGCAAAAGTCCCCAGCGAATCAAGAGATGGACTGCCGACTAAAGCGACACAGAAATGTCGCCAGTGATAGCAACCGAGTGGGATAATTTTGGTGCAGAAAGAAAAACTTACGATGGGCGTTACAACACACAATGAAATCGTTGAAGGCAGCGAGCGGATATTCGAGGGTAAAATCGTCAACCTTCGCGTGGATACGGTGCGGTTTCAGAACGGCAACTCCGGCAAGCGCGAGGTAGTGGAACACGGCGGGGCGGTCGCTATCGTCCCGATGCTTGCCGATAACAAAACCGTGGTGCTAGTGCGGCAGTGGCGCACCCCGGTAGGCGGGCCGTTGCTGGAAATCCCGGCGGGTGGGTTGGAAGCGGGCGAGGATCCCGAAGGGTGCGCAAAGCGCGAATTGACCGAGGAGATCGGGCAGACGGCGGGCAAACTCGTCCCACTTTACACGGCGTACGTCGCGCCCGGCTACTGCACGGAAAAGATCTACGGCTTTCTCGCAATGGATTTGTCGGACGAAACTGCGGACGCGGACGAAGACGAGTTCGTCGAGCGTGTCGAAATGCCCCTTGATGACGCCATCGCGGCGATTGCGACCGGCGGGATACAGGACGCGAAGACGATTGCCGGCTTGACGCTCGCCGCTCGCTATCTTTCCGAAAATCGGTAGCGGTTTTATTTCCCGCTTGCCCGAAATAGGTGCGGTTCCCGTGGTAGACTGAACATTGCCCAAACCGGCGGAAAGGACACCATCAAAAAGTGAACCTACTGGTCCGGTTCCTACGGGAACTGCGCCCCTATATAAAGATTTGTGTCGGAATCGCTCTCGTGACTCTGGCGAACTCCGTCTTGTCCCTCCAAGCCCCTTCGCTGGTCCGCGTTCTGTTTAACGCGCTGGACCCGGTCAACCCCAGGCCGATAAATCTGCCGCTGTTTTTCGCCCAGATGGTCGGTATCGCGCTGGGCATCGGCATACTGACCTTCACGATGGGTGTCGGTGTGGTGTGGCTGTCGCAGCAGTTCTCGTACAACATCCGGCGCAAACTGTACGGGCATCTTCAGCATCTTTCGCAGGGCTTTTTCGAGAAGGCACAGACCGGGAAGCTGGTCGCGACAGTGGTAAACGACGTCGGTCAGGTCAACCAACTGTTGCAGGGCGGATTCACCACGATCATTCAGGATACCGTGATACTATTCGGCGCGGTCGGGATCATGTTCTTTCAGAACTGGAAACTGACGCTGCTTGCCCTCTCGGTGTACCCGGTCTATGTCGTGAACTATTACCTGACTCGCAAAGCCCTGGCAGACAATGCCAGCAAAATCAGCGAACTGCGCGGCGTGATCTTCTCCGATCTGCAGGAAAAGTTAGCCGGGGTACAGGTGGTCAAGTCGTACGCCCAGGAACGTTCCGAAGTGCGGCAGTACACGCACCTGAACCGCGACAACTTCGACCTCAATGTCAAGCAGAATACGCTCGGCACCCTGCTTTTCGTCCGTGCGGAACTGATTTCCGCCGTCGGGACCGCGATCATTCTGTGCGCGGGCGGCTATGCCGTGATGCAGAAACAGTTCGGACAGGGCGATCTGGTGCAGTTCCTTCTGCTCGCCACCGGCTTCGTCTACGCCCCCACGGTACGCCTGATTCAGATGAACGACCAGCTCGCACGCACGCAAACGGGTCTGCGGCGCATCTTCGAGATTCTGGACACCCCGCCCGCCGTGACCGACATTCCGAACGCCCCCGCGCTTCCGGCGATTCAGGGACATGTCCGCTATGAGAATGTACGCTTCGCCTACGAACCGGGGCAATGGGTGATAAAAGGTTTTAATCTCGAGGTCAATCCCGGCGAAATGATCGCGTTCGTCGGCGGTTCCGGTTCCGGCAAAACGACCTTGACCAATCTGCTTCTGCGCCATTACGACGTGACTGAGG
Organism: Armatimonadota bacterium; assembly: GCA_014379275.1. Taxonomy (GTDB): domain Bacteria; phylum Armatimonadota; class Armatimonadia; order Armatimonadales; family Armatimonadaceae; genus JACMIU01. The sequence continues at coordinate 2,189 of JACMMA010000210.1, forward strand.
GCAAACTGACCGTGGACGGCTTCGACGTGCGCGAGGTCCAACTGCACTCGCTCCGGCGTCAGATCGGCGTCGTGCTCCAGGAAAGCATCCTGTTTCACGCCACGGTGCGCGAGAACCTGCGCTATGGGAAATTGGACGCGACCGACGAGGAGGTCGAGGCGGCGGCGCGGGCGGCGAACATCCACCACGTGATCACCGCGCTCCCACAAGGCTACGACACCAAAATCGGCGAAGACGGCATGAAACTCTCGGTCGGCGAGAAGCAACGTATGGCGATCGGTCGCGCACTACTCGCCGACCCGCGCATCCTGGTTTTAGACGAGGCGACCAGCTCGCTCGACTCCGAAACCGAAACACTGATTCAGGATGCCCTGGATACCCTGCTACGCGGGCGCACGTCGTTCGTGATCGCGCACCGCCTGTCGACGATCATCAAGGCGGACAAGATCGTCGTGATGGAAAAGGGCGAGGTCGTGGAGATGGGCAACCACGCCGAACTACTGGCAAAGGGCGGCGTCTACGCCCGCCTGTACGCCGAGCAGTTCCGCGTCGAACTGACGGCGTCGGCGGCACGCGAATACTCGAACGGAGTGTCGGCGGGAAAAGTGGAAGCGGTGCTCACGCGGTGAAGCAAACCTTTCTTTCAATCTTGTCCGGCGTTGCTGTGACGGTTGCCATTTGACACCTGCGAAACGCCGGGATTGCATCCCAAAATGTTGCTCACCCGCCGTTGAAAGCGCAAACGACTTCGGTCAGCACTTTTGTGTATAGGCTGGATCTGGCTTGAGCGGGAAGACCTGGTAATCGACGTAATCGGTCTTGACGTTGGGGAAGCTATCGATCATCCCTTGCAAATGCTGGGTTGAATCGGCCTCAAAGATGCAAGCCGCACCGTGCTGTTTTGAGTCCAACTGTTCTAAGTCCAGTTCCCACGATTGGCGAAGCAGCCCTTGCGCGTAGAGAGCCTGACCCTGCACCAATTCTTTGACGTGCTCCTCCTTAAAATCGGCGGGCATTCCCTCGGTTTCAAATTTCTGCTTGGTCGTGAAGATCACAAGATATTGCATGAGAGTTCCTTTTCTATCGGGTTGATGTGGTGGAAAGTAAGTTGTCCGGAAGGTTGTACGTTTGGAGAAATCAGGACCTCACGGAGGCTGGATACGGCGCGAGCGGTCAAATCTGGTAGTCCGCATAATCCACCTTGATTAGCGGAGAGCTGTCGATCATCGTTTGCAGATGATCGTGTAACTCCGCTTCAGAGAGAACGGCTTCGCCTCTGCGTTTTCTCGCCAGCACTCATACTTGACGCAGACCGCCCTGCCCGTAAAGAACCTGGGCCGATGTCTCTCCCTCCATTTCCGTATCAAATCAAGTCATTCCTGACTTGATACGGGGAGTTGCAGACAGTTTCTAATCATTCGCTATAGTAACTGCCTGGTGGAGGTGTTCGTCGTTTGAAAGCTGGGTAAGCATGAAGGAAGCCAAGTCCGCGCGTGTGATCTTGTGGGCTTTCTCGCCAGTCTCGGCGGAGAAGACGCGCACGTTTCCCTTGGCGGGATCGTCGCTAAGAATGGCGGGGCGAAGAATCACCCAGTCCAGACCGCTCGCTTCGACCGCGGACTCCATCGCCGCCTTGTCCTTATCCGCTCCCCGCAAAAATGTTTTTACAAGTAGCCGCTCGTAAATCGGGGCGTTCGCCATGCTGTCCCCTTCGCCAAGCATGGAAGTTACCACGAGACGGCGCACGCCGTTTCGCTGCATAGACGCGATGACTGTGTTGGCGACACTCGCTTCAAGCGTCGTAGTTTTGTACGGCGTTTTGCCGCCAATCGTGTCGAGAACCGCGTCTTGTCCCAAAACGGCGGCGTCCATCACAATTCTGTCGGTAGCGTCGCCTTCCACGACACGAACGCCTGATACTTTGTATTCGTCCGCTTTGCGAACGAAGGCCGTGACCTCGTGGCCTGCGGCGACCGCCTGTTCGACGACCGCTTTGCCGGTCTTACCGGCGGCTCCTATGACGAGAACTTTCATGTTTATGCTCCTCAATCCGGCAGTATGTTAAGGTTGAGACGAAAGACATTGGAAGGATCGAAGCGGCGCTTGATCTCCTGCAGACACTTATATTTTTCGTCTCCAAAAGCGGCGCGCACCCGATCCTGCTGATTCGCGCGCAGGAAGTTGTACAAGACCTCCCCGGTGTAAACCGAACCGAGAGAGTTAAAAGCTTCCTTGGTAATCGGAGCCAACTCTTCCAGCGTCGTGTTCAGTGTTGGTGAGACTAAGTGCAAGACAAAGGGAGCCTCGGGTGCTGTAAAGGACGTTTCCTCCGCCCGCTGTTTGTCCAGTGCGCCGCCGAGTTGCTGAAGCTCAATGATCATCAGCGGGGGCATGTGGGTTTTTGCAATCTTCACCAAGCCGTCCAAAACCGGATCGCTCAGATCTTGCAGGCACTCCAGGTGACTAAAAGACGGCGCCCCCTTCGTGCCCGACGCTTCATCAAGTTCTGCCATCGCGGAGTAGGGGCGAATCTTCAGATCGTCGAGCGCCGGGATCTTGAAGTCTTTGATCTGCTTATGCAGCTTGTCCGCCGTCGCGAGGTCGGCATGGCAGATTCCGATGGCGCAGGTTTGCGTGGCGCGGAGATGCAGCAGAAACGCGGGGCGGGGGGGAACTTGCATCAGTCGC
>JACMMA010000211.1 GCA_014379275.1 Armatimonadota bacterium
AAGCCTTTCACGAACATACGGCGGCGGCGGTCGTAATCCGCGCACATCTCGTCGGCGTCGCGGTCGCCCCGGCGCAGGGCTTCCATCGCGGCTACCTGCGCGGTGATCGGCGCGCAAAGCATGGTGTACTGGTGAATCTTCATCATCATCTCGATGATGGGGGCGGGGGCACACGCGTAGCCGATGCGCCAGCCGGTCATCGCATAGGCTTTGGAGAAACCGTTCAGTAAGATGGTGCGATCATACGCACCGGGGAGCGACGCGACGCAAACGTGCGGCGCGTCGTAGGAAAGGCGGTCGTAGATCTCGTCCGACAGGATATACAGGTCGTTCGCCACGCAAATGTCCACGATGGCTTGCAGTCCGGCGGCGTCCATCGTTGCCCCGGTCGGGTTCGTCGGGTAGGACAGCAGAATCGCCTTCGTATTTGGCGTGATGCGCGCGGCGACATCGTCCGCCTGCGTTCGGAAGCCGGACTCTGCCCGCGTCGGCACCGGGACCGGCACACCGCCCGCGAACGCGACACAGGGCGCGTATGACACATAGGATGGTTCCGGGATCAACACTTCGTCGCCGGGGTTTAGAAGAGCGCGAAATGCCGTATCCAGTGCTTCGGAGACGCCGACGGTTACCAGCACTTCCCGGCGCGGGTCCCACTCGACGCCGTATCGCTCGTTCATCTTTTTGACGATTTCGATGCGGAGTTCGAGTAAACCGTAGTTACTGGTGTAGGTCGTCATCCCCTTTTCCAGCGACCAGATGGCCGCTTCGCGCACGCGCCATGGCGTGACGAAGTCCGGCTCCCCGACGCCAAGCGAGATCACGTCGTCCATTTCGGAGACGAGGTCAAAAAAGCGGCGTATACCCGACGCCGGTACCGACATAATTTTTTCACTTAAAGGTTTCATCTTTGTTTTCACTTTCGCTTCCCTGTAGCCACTCTTCGCGTAGTAGAGCGTACAGGTAGGTGTCTTGCCAGGTGCCCCGTAAAAGCATACTTTTTAGCGCGTGCCCTTCGCGCCGCATCCCGATCCGCTCCATCAGTCGGATTGACGGAGCATTCCGGACATCACAGAACGTCGTAATCCGGTGCAAACCCAAAAAAGAGAACCCATACGCGAGTAACGCCCGCGCAGCCTCCGTCGCATAGCCTTTCCCGTGAAAGTCGGTGTGAAAGGACCACCCTATCTCGCCCTTGCTTTGCGATTTTGGCAGGACGTTAATGGAAACCTCGCCGATCATTCTGTTTTCTTCTTTGTGATGGACGGCGAACGCGAGATAGGCACCCTCGTCGCTTGGTTCGGAAGTCGATTGGATACGTAAAAAGTATGCGGCTCGTTCAGGTGTCGCGGCTTCATACGGTTGATATCGCATGACCTCCGGGTGAGATTGGTATTCGAGGAATTCTTCTACGTCCTGCTCCGACATGCGCCGTATCAGAAGACGTTCGGTTTCGATTGGGATCATAATTCTGCCCACCAGTTTTTACGGCGTCACCGCGAGCCGCCGGTCTTCCATCTCGCCGCCCGAGAAAAGGACACCGTCTTCCTTGTATTTTTTCAGCAGGAAGTTCGTTTGCGTTCCCTTGACACCCTCGATAGTCGCCAACCGCTCGGCGACGAAATTTGCCACTTCCTGAATCGTCAAGCCCTCGACCACGACGCGCAGATCCTGGGTCCCCGACACGAGGTACACGGAGTGGACTTCCGGGAACCGGTAAATCCGCTCGGCGATTCGGTCGTAGCCCGCGCCGCGTTCCGGTTGCGCCGCGACATCGATGAACGCGAACACCCGCGGTTCGCCGGCGCGTTCCCAGTCCACGCGGGTGCGGTAGGAGCGGATGAGTCCTGCTTTTTCCGCGTCCAATATGATTGCAACGACATCGGCTTCATTTGCTCCGGTTTGCGCCGCAATCAGAGCGGCCGGGGTACGGGCGTCTCCCTCTAAAATATGTAGAACAGCGTTTCGTAATTCGGTCATGGGATGTCCTCTCAAAATACAAAACGACCCTCCGCGTTTTTCACACGGAAGGTCGTTTAAATCGGGCTTGAACTTTCCGTGCGGGCGCTATACGGTAGCGATTACTGCTACTGCATCTGCTGCGGCATGCACCGCGACGGTGGTTACGTGTGCGAGTGCGGATAAAGCTATCGCTTCATCCGGCTGTATGCTCGCTCCCAAGTTCTTTTGCATTCCGTTTCATTATAAACGACGCGCACGGTTCGGTCAAGCCCGATTATTTTTATTTCCCACTGTCTCGATTTCCTAAGCGGCAAGCGACATTTCGGGTACAACGGTGGTAATGGAACGTGCCGTGACCGCCGAGAATGAACTGCCGCGCACCCTGACCACCGCCTTGAAGGAGTGGGCCGTTGCCGTGCGCGCCCTGCGCGAAGGGCGGCAGGTTATACTCCTGCGGAAAGGCGGCATACGGGAAGCCGAAGGCGAATTCGTCGTCGAGTCCCGTGACATTCTGCTTTTCCCGACTTTCGAGCATCAGGCCGAACAAGCCGGAACCCTGCAGCCCTGCTACGGGGCATGGCGTGCGGATGAGGAGAGACGGCGGGCCAAGGGCGAGAATATCCGCATCGATGCCTGGGCGCGCGTCACCGACATTCTGCGTATCGAGCCGTCACGATTCCCCAAACTTTTCACCTTCGGATCGCAACATATCTACGGCGATACGTTCTTGCGATTCCGCGCAGAGAACGAACCGCACAAGCCGCTATATTGCCTGTTTTTACGGACATTCAATCTGCCCGCGCCGACTACTATCCCGATGGAACCGGATTATTACGGGTGCCGGTCCTGGATTACGCTGGAAAAGGAAGTCTCACTCGCCGGGGCGACGCCCTCTTTGTCACGTCATACCTACGACGAAAGAGTCCGCGTCACGAAGCGTATTCTAACCACCGACTGAGGAACAATGTATGAAGACCCCTTATTTGCCGAAAGGCTTTGCCCTGACCTACCTGGGACACGCGACACTGCTATTTGAAACCGAGCAAGGCGCGCGGGTGCTGATCGATCCCTTCGTAGAAAATAATCCGCGTTGCCCGATCAAAAACGCCGAGGTCGGTGATTTAGACCTGATCTTGTTGACGCACGCACACGACGACCACTTCGCGGATTGCCTCCCGATTGCGAAGGCGACGGGCTGCTATATCCTTGCCGTTCCTGAGGTGTGCGCCTACCTTGGTTCCAAAGGGGTCGCCGCCGACAAGCTGATCGCCGTTAACAAAGGCGGTACGGTGCCGTTCGACGATCTGGGTTTCGCGGTGACGATGACGCACGCGGACCATACTTCCAGCATCAACGACAACGGAACGATGCTTTACGGCGGCGAGCCGATGGGGTTCATTCTGCATATCCCGGACGGCGAGGAAATATTCACGATTTACCACGCGGGCGACACGGCGATCTTCGGCGATATGCGACTCCTTTCCGAAATCTACACGCCGCGCCTTGCCCTGCTCCCGATCGGTGACCACTTTACTATGGGACCGCGCGAAGCCGCCGCCGCTTCTGCACTGCTATCTTCCGTCGAGCACGTGATCCCCATCCATTATGCGACTTTCCCGATGTTGACAGGGACGCCCGAAAAGTTTATAGAAGCCTTATCGCATGTGGAAGCCACGGTACAGGTCGCGACGATGGAGCCGGGGGAAGTAATCCGGGGGTAGAATCAGTTCATGGCGATGCAGAGTGCGGACGGACAGGAATTGGACCTAAAAAAGCTGGCGGCGCACGTCGAGGCGGAGGAGTTTCGCGCCCTCGGCGACGCCCGATTTGCGCAGGGCGATCATGAGGACGCCGCCGTGTATTATAAAATGTCGATCGATATGCATCCGACTGCGGAGGCACACGTCGCGCTCGCCTGGACGATCGCGGAACGTGGCTCCGTCGCCGATGCCATCGCGCATTGCCAGTCGGCGGCTGAAATCGACCCGGATTTTGGGAATGCTTTTAACGACATCGGTGTGTATCTCCTACGGCAGTCCGACACGGAAGAGGACAAAGACGTTCGCCGCCGTCTGACCACGGAAGCGATTGACTATTTCGAGCGAGCCATCCGCGCACCACGATATGACTGCCGCAATTACCCGTATTACCACTTGGGGCGCATCCGGGAGCAGGCGGGTGAGTTCATCGAGGCGAGGAATCTTTATCATCAATCGCTCCAGATCGATCCGGAGTTTACACCGGCACGTGTCGCATACCGAAGAGCCCTCTCATGGCTCAATTAGGTTTTCGTACGCTCATCGTAGAGCGCGACAAGAGGAAGTAATAGGCGGGGAACTTCCGGCATCCTTCTTGCGTCTGTTATTGCAAACGCTTCGCCACAGAAAGAGATAGGCAAACACCAATGATTCGCCATACCGGACATACCCTCTACAAACGCGCGTTCACGCTGATCGAACTACTCGTCGTCATCGCGATAATCGCCATACTCGCCGCGATACTTTTCCCCGTCTTTTCGCAAGCCCGCGAGAAGGCGCGGCAAACCTCCTGCCTATCTAACCTGAAGCAGATCGGCTTGGGATTCGAACAATACAAGCAGGATTACGACGGCGTCTACCCCATCAACCGCGAACGCACTGCGGAAGACCCGCCCTCGTCGGACGCAGAGGAGACTATCGCCTGGCCGGAACTGGTGGAGCCGTATATCAAAAACGGGAAGGTAACAAAGGCCGACGGGACGGTTTCTTACACAGACGGAATTTATCACTGCCCAAGTGATACCGCCGACACCCCGGTAGGTCCTTCCTATTCGATCAACGCATGGTTGGAGTACGGGTTTGGGGAAGAAAAGATGGAGTATCCGTCCGCGACGATAGTTCTTGCTGAGAAGCGAGGTGACATAGAGGAAGAGCATTTCGTGTGGTGGTTCTCGCCATGGCCCGCGTTCCCCGCACCGGTCAATACGCCGATTAAACAGACCGACAACCTGCTAAACGAAATCACTGCTTCTTCCCCCGAAGAAGAGCAGGAAGCCGCACTTCAATCGCAACGACACAGCAACGGGGCGAACTGGCTTTACGCCGACGGACACGTGAAATGGGCACGGTTGGAAACGGTATGGGGTGACGCTACCGCGACTAATCAGTTATGGCCAGTGAGGAAGTAGTGATTTCGCGAAATGGGGCCAGGACATGGCGTCCTTTGTCTACCAATTGCTGCTGTCGGTTGTTTCTTCGCTGTACGATGAGATGGCGGTTTACGCAACGTGATGGGGCAGATTCGGTGCTGGATGGTTGCGACAGTAATCGACTCCAACATAACAAACTGTCGGCGGGAACTGTTTCATCACGGGTGGTCACGCCAAGTGGTACCGCTTCGAGAGCGTATCGAGTTGGTAAATTCGGCTAACACGCTACAATATTTCATGAGTACGCCGGTTCTTATTTCGATGATCGATCTGTTACAGACCGGCGGGTTCAGCGATTTGCCGTTCGGGATGCCCCGTGATGAATTCATCGGCAAAGTAGGGGATACAGATTATTTTGTCTTCGCCTTCCGACGGGACCGATCCCCCAGTCTACTCCGCTACGGAAACGTCGAATTTTTCATTACGACCGACAGTCATCTGCTGTATGGCTTTTGGTGGGAACCCACTGAAACGGAGGTACCCCAAGGAAATCACCGTTTGCAGATCGACCCCTGGATATTCCGGGGCGGCGTTTCAAGGTCGTCTGTCGAGCAAGGACTTCGCGATGCAAAAATTGCCTTTACCGGGAGCAAGAGCACCGACGGTGTGTATGCTCTGTCTCTTGCGAGCGGGGTCAGTCTCACCTTCTTTGGAGATGAAGAGGGTGAAAACGCTGGTAAACTCTGCGCGGTATCGGCTGTACGCCTCGACTTATTGCCCGATCAAGAGCCGACGAAACAAGTATCCATGACTCTGACTGTGCAAGAAGTAGAGCGGATAAAGTTGGATGCAGCACGACAAGGCGTGTCGGTGGCGAATCTCTGTGCCGCATGGATTCGGCAACGACTCCGTTCGGGAGAAGATACGACAGAAACAGTCGCTTCCGACACGCGACAGGAAAACCAGTAGCGATTGCTCCATCCGTCACAGGTTTACGACGGACGGAGCAATCGCTATTATCACATTGAAGGTCAGACCCTGCTTCGGATTAGGATTATTTCGATCCGTATAAATTATGTACATGGGACGGGCTATCAGATATGCCTCTCCTTCGGTTTCATTCGCTATCCTGTCCAGCCAACCGATCACCTCTCACGGGTTCCTGTTTGCTTGAGTGAATGGGATATGAGAAACGGCTCCGAGAAAAGTACCAGGTTGAATAAACCGGAGCCACTGCCCATCGGTTTCTCAGACGGGTTTCACACATTCTACGATAAAGGAGGTGTCGGAATCTTCCACGGGGTCCCAAGTGAACGGCTTGCCGATACGGATTTCGGTGAACCCACCGCTTCGAGAAGTTCCCGGAACTGGTCGACCGAGTAATAGCGCAGGTTGAAATCCTAAAACTAGTTTCCAGCAGTTTGCCATCCTGAATCAGTTCGTACCGCCCGATGCTGTATGAAATTTGCGTATCCTGGTCGAACCGACCCAGCCAACTGTTGAGGATCTTCGCGCCGTCGGGGCGGGTCACCCACCGTCCGCCCCAGGGCCAGTCAAAGGGAGACGTCGCGGTCATTTGCTCGATTTCGAGGACCATCTTCCCGCCGGGTAGCAATGCCGCGAACATGCGTGTCAGGCTTTCTCGCGACTGATCCGAAACCCGACATCGCCTCCAGAACCGGCGTGGGAGCGTCGACGACGTATTTCCGGTAAAACGCGAAGGCGTCTTGCGGTGGGTTCGGCTTGTCGATGTCATAAAACTCGGTGCATAAACGGCGGTAACTGTTCAGAGTTCGTTCGCCTTGCGGTATCTGTATGTAATATCGTCATCGGAATAGTTTCTGCTGAAACCCGCCGACGATATTTTTCGGGCGCGATACAATAGCGGCATGATTCTCCCCACCCCGACCGACGCCGACGACCCGTTCGCCGAGTACGATAATACTCCCGCCCCGCCCAGAGATAACGGCTCCTCCCCGATACCGAACACCCAAAACAGCGGAGACACAGTTTTCGTGAACCCGGCACCCGCTTTCGACCCGGAAGACCCGTTGTTAGTCCGGCTTAATCCGTCGCAACAGGAAGCCGTGCTACATAAAGACGGTCCCCTGCTGATCTTCGCCGGGGCGGGGTCCGGGAAAACGCGGGTGTTGACGCACCGCATCGCGTATCTCGTCGGGCGGCATGGGATTCGCCCGCGTAACATCCTTGCCGTCACCTTTACCAACAAAGCCGCCACGGAGATGAAGGAGCGGTTGCAACGCCTCCTCGGGTTGGAAGCGACCAAGGAAATGTGGGTAGGAACGTTCCACGCGACTTGTGCGCGAATGCTACGCGAGCGGGGCAAGGACATCGGTCTGGAGCGTGAGTTCACGGTTTACGACGACGGCGACCAGATCACGCTGATGAAGGAGTGCCTATCGCAACTGAACCTGGACGACCGTCAGTACGCCCCTCGCGCTGTGTTGTCGCTGATCTCGAAAGCGAAAGAAAAACTGATCGCGCCCGCCGATTTTGGCACGCACTTCCACGGCGTTTTCGAGGGCGTCGTCAGCAAATTGTACGCGCTGTATCAGGAAAAACTGACGCAGAACCGCGCCGTGGATTTTGACGACCTGATCATGCTCTCGGTGCGCCTGTTGGAACAGCGCGAGGACACGCGCGAGTACTATCAGAACAAATTTCGCTATGTGCTGGTAGACGAGTATCAGGACATCAACAACGCACAATACCGACTCGTTTCCCTCCTGTCCGGCAAATGGGGCAACTTTTGCGTGGTCGGGGATGAGGACCAGAGCGTGTACAGCTGGCGCGGGGCGGATATTTCGATCATCCTGCGCTTCGACCGGGATTTCCGCGACGCCAAAGTGATCAAGTTGGAGCAGAACTACCGCTCGACGCAGACAATTCTGGACGCCGCATATAGCGTGGTGAAGAACAACCGGGGGCGCAAGGACAAGAAGCTCTGGACCGAGAACCCGGCGGGCGACATGATCCACTTGTTCGAGGCGATGAATGAGCAGGAGGAGGCTGTTTTCGTCGCCGACAAGGTGCTGGCGGCGACCCAGACGAAAAAGCGGACACTTTCCGATTTCGCGGTGCTGTATCGCACGAACGCCCAATCGCGTACTTTGGAAGAGGTATTCAACAACTACCGGGTGCCGTATAAAATCGTCGGGGGCGTGCGGTTCTACGAGCGGCGCGAGATCAAGGATCTGGTTTGTTATTTGCGGCTGGTGCAGAACCCGTATGATTCCGTGAGTCTGCGGCGAATCATCAATGTCCCGGCCCGAGGGATCGGGGCGGGGACCTGGCAGAAGATCGAACTGAAGGCGCAGGTTGAGAACCTTTCGCTCTGGGAAGTGGTTGCGGACCTGTCCAGCATCGAGGGCGTCCGGGCGACGACGCGCAAAGCCGTGGAATCGTTCGTCGCGCTGATTGCGACCGCACGAGGGCAGGCGGGTTCCGGCGCGTGGGGCGTGACCAAAGTCCTGACCGAAATCATCGAAAACACCGGATATATCCGCGAGTTGGAACGCGAGCGTACGATCGAGGCGAACACCCGCATCGAAAACATTCGCGAGTTGATGACGGCGACCCAGCAGTTCGAGGCGACCACGGAAGACCCGACCTTATATGGTTTCTTGGAGCAGACGGCACTGATCGCCGACATCGACGCTCTGGAAGACGCCGACGCGAACGAGCGGGTCGTGATGATGACGCTCCACGCGGCGAAAGGGCTGGAATTCCCGGTGGTGTTTCTGGTCGGGCTGGAAGAGGGCGTGTTCCCCCACTCGCGTTCACTTCAGAATGACTCCGAGTTGGAGGAAGAACGTCGGCTAGCGTATGTCGGGATTACGCGGGCGAAGGAGGAACTATTTCTGACCTACGCGACGCGCCGGACAATTTTCGGCAACACGAATATCGGCACCCTTTCCCGGTTTGTGCGAGAAGTCCCCAAAGAGTTGATGAAACTGCCGCGCTCTCTGCAAAACCGGACGACGTTCGGCGGAAGCGGCACGTCGCTCTCGGCGAAAGCGGTACGCGACGAATATTCGCAGATCCCCGAGTCGTGGGATGACGCCCGCACCGCGACCCGAGCCGCCGACCGCGCGAAGGGTCCCGGCGCGAAGTCCGAAGCTCCGCTCAAAATCGGCGATAAGGCGAAGCACGCGGTTTTCGGCGTCGGGGTGGTCGTTTCACTGGTCGGTTCCGGCGAGGACGCGCAGGTATCTATCGCGTTTCCCAATATCGGCGTTAAGAAACTCGCGCTGTCGTATGCGCGTCTCGAAAAAGTTTGATGTCTTTTTTGTCCTTCCCGGACGGGGGCAACCTAACGTTGCATCGTTGTACCTGCGGTGCGGGGATGATGCTAGGCTTACCTGGGGACTTTCCCGCGAATGCGCCTTTGTCCCTTCACGCTCGGCGTGAAGGGACAAAGGCGCATTCGCGGGAAAACAGCACGGGGTCAGGTGCAACGAGTG
>JACMMA010000212.1 GCA_014379275.1 Armatimonadota bacterium
CAGCCGAAGGCTTTTACCGGTGGGTGATAACCCCCGAACGCGAAGATTTATTGGTTTCTTAACATTCTCTTAACATAAGTAAGCGATAGGTGTGGTATCCTGTGCGCATTGACCTTCCCTATGACGTGCTTGTTGCGAAACAGGGTGTGTCACAACTTCATAGAACGTGCCCGTCTTCCAATGTGTTTCGGGGTGGCATGACAGCCCCGATTCTTGTGCGTGTATTGTGGTCACATTGGAACGTTCCTGACACCGGTAGCCGATACGGAAGTTTGAGAGGCCGCCGGAACAACCCTTACGAGAAGGAATCTGAGAACGTGTCTAACCAAACCAACCGCCGTGTCGCCAACAATGGCTTCACCCTCATCGAACTGCTCGTCGTCATCGCGATTATCGCCATCCTCGCCGCGATCCTGTTTCCCGTCTTCGCCCAAGCCCGTGGTAAAGCGCGTCAAGCATCTTGCCTTTCGAACATGAAGCAACAAGGTACTGCTATGATGATGTATGCGCAAGATTACGACGAAACCCTTTTCATGTATCGTACTCGCACGCCGAACCCCTACGAAAAAGATACAACTGGTGTCGGCGGCTCTGCTGACGGCCTGGGCACGTCGGCGAACGGTCGAACATTTTTCAATCAGTTGCTGGACCCGTATATCAAGTCTGAGGGTGTCTGGCGCTGTCCGGATAACCCCAATGCGTTCGTGAATACGGACCTTACCTCGGATAGCGACACGGAGCTGGCATTCCGTGGTTATGGTGGTCAGAATTCCTACGCAGCGAACAATTACTGCTTCCCCTCTGGTCCCGCTGCAGGCGGGGGAACCGCCGAACTCGGATTACCGTTGGGCGAGTTGGTTGCCCCAGCTGAGCTTTATGTCATCCTCGAGGGTCGGTATTACGGTTCCCTTCCGAAGGACGCCTTCGTTCGCAAAAACGTGCTCACCGCGACTAGCGACTATCCGCAGTACTGGAAAAACCTTGGCAACGCGTACCTTTTCCGCTTCCCGATTGATTTGAAGGGTGCTGCAAAGGATGCCGAAGCTGCCAAGTTGGTCCAAGGTCGTCACTCCAGCTTCATCAACTGCATGTTCGCCGACGGGCATGCAAAGGCTGTCAAGGCGACCACAGTGGCGAACATCAACCCGGACGGTTCTTCCATCACCGATGTCGCGACCGCGACGAAGAACCTGCGGCTCTGGGACCCGTATAACAACCCGACTGATACCACAAAATAGGTTAACTGTAGGTGTGGCAAAAAGCCGCCGTGCCCCAACGAGTTAGGGCACGGCGGCTTTTTACCGTCCGTCTGTTCGCGGTACAATGACAGGTGTGAATGAACCTGATATTGCTGTTTCCCTTAGATTAGGCACCGTCCATTTAATTGGTGCCGGCCCTGGCGATCCCGGACTCCTTACCATTGCCGGACGCGACGCCCTAGCCCGTGCCGACGTAGTGATCTATGACCGGCTCGCACACCCCTCCCTTCTTCAGTACGCCCCTGTGACCGCCGAGCGCGTTTTCGTCGGGAAGCAATCGGCCCGGCATTTTGTGAAGCAGGAAGACACGAACGATTTGATGGTGCGGTTCGCAACAGAGGGCAAGACGGTTGTGCGGCTCAAAGGCGGCGATCCGTTCGTTTTCGGGCGTGGCGGCGAGGAAGCGGAGTATCTGCGCGAGCGCGGGGTGCCGTTTCGTATCGTCCCGGGTGTGACTTCCGCCATTGCCGCTCCCGCCTATGCGGGAATCCCGGTGACGCACCGGGATGCGGCTTCCAGTTTCGCTGTGATTACCGGGCATGAGCGCGACGATTCCCGCGAATCCGGGACGCGCGAAGCCGGAGAGGCGGAACAGCGTCGGCGCTGGGACCACATCGCACACGCCGCCGACACGCTCGTTTTCTTGATGGGTGTCGAATCGCTCGCCGACAACGCGCGCAAGCTGATCGAAAACGGACGCGCGTCCGAAACGCCCGTCGCCGTGATCCAGTGGGGGACATGGACCAAGCAACGTGTCGTCACCGGAACACTCGCGGACATTGCCGGAATCGCCCGCGACGCCGGAATCACCGCGCCTGCCGTGACCGTGGTCGGCGATGTCGTCCGCTACCGGGAAGCGATCCGCTGGTTCGACTCGGGACCGCTATTCGGGAAACGGATTCTTGTCACCCGTGCCCGTGAGCAGGCGTCCGCACTGTCGGAGAAATTGCGGCTTCTCGGTGCGGAACCGATAGAGTTCCCGACCATTCGTATCGAGCCTCCTACCGATGGTTACGCGGGGCTAGACGCTGCTATAGAGGCGTTCGCCTCAGGCTACGACTGGTTGGTCTTCACCTCCGCGAACGGCGTCGTCCACACGTTCGACAGGCTGTTCGTACGGGGTCAGGATGCGCGCGCTTTCGGCGCGATGAAGATTGCCGCGATTGGGACGGCTACCGCCGATGCGTTACGCGAACGGGGAATCGTCGCGGATTTTGTGCCGACGGAATTTGTGGCGGAGGCGGTTCTTGCGCAGTTTCCGGAACCCGTTGCCGGGAAGCGTATACTCCTTGCTCGCGCCGCCGAAGCCCGGGAAGTCCTACCCGACACCTGGCGGGAGCAGGGGGCGACTGTGGACGTAGTCAGCGCCTATCGGGGCGTCGTCGCTACAGAGGGGGCGGAGCAGATTCGCGAACTGATGGAGAACGGTGAGATGGATATTATCACGTTCTCCTCCTCATCCACGGTGCGAAACTTCGTCGAGGCGATGGAGGGGACGCCGATTTCGGAAGGGGTGATCCTCGCCGCCATCGGGCCTGTCACGGCGGAGACGTGCCGGGAACTGATTCGCACGCCTGACTGTATCGCTAATGAATACACCATGGACGGTTTGATCAGCGAAATCGTCCAACTCCTGGCGAGTCGGTCATTCCGATTGCCCGATGCCGCGAAAGGAGCGGCGACACTTGGAACTTGATTACCGGCATCCATCATGTGACGGCTTTAGCCAGCGAGCCGCAAGCGAATATTGATTTTTATGTCGGCGTCCTCGGTCTGAAACTGGTCAAAACGACAATAA
>JACMMA010000020.1 GCA_014379275.1 Armatimonadota bacterium
CCAGAAACGGCGCATTCGCAGGAAAATAGCAAGGGCTAACCCGTCTCGCGCGAAGCCTATCGTAGAAACAGCACCGCAGGTGAAACCGATCCAACGATGCGTTGGCGCCGTCCGCGAAGGACAACAAAAAGAACGGCTCATTTGCTCTTCGCCGAAACCACCCCCGACCGCCATTCTTCTTTCAGCACCGGCTTGATTAGCGTCGCCAGTGCCCTATAGAACGTGTCCTTGTAATGCAGACCGTCCTCCCGGTACAGTTCCATGCGCGGCTGACCGTCCTTGTCAAACACGAGCGGGTTCGCGTCGATGAAATCCCGATTCTTGGTCGTCGTCGCGTACTCACGCACCATCCGGTTCGTTGCGTCCACGACATCCCAGCGGTCCCGCTTCTGCGGCGACCGAAGCGACGAAACGAAATAAACCTTTGTGTCCGGCAGTCGCTCCGCCACCCGCTCCCCGAACTGACGGACGCGCCCCGCAATCGCGTCCGCCGTCTCGCCCGCGTTGATGTCGTTCGACCCGCAGTAATACACGATCACGCGCGGCGCATACGGGAAAACGATCCGATCCGCGTAATGAAGTACTTCCCAGGTCCGTGCCCCGCCGAACGCCCGGTTCATCACCGGTAGCGGTGCCATCTGCTCCCCGAGGCGCGTCCACTCCCGGAAGATACTGGACCCGACAAACAGGATGCCGCCCGTCTTCGGCGGGCTTGCTTGGTCCGCTTTCGCGAACGCGGCAATGCTGTCCGCATACTCGATCTTCTTACCCGCTGGAGCGAAACCTTCCTTCGCCGAACCCGTCTGCGCCACAGCAAAAGTGTTCATCCCTATCCCTAAGTTCTTTTCTGTCCTTCTGGACGGCCTCAGTGCCACGCATAGGGCGGGAGTTATTCGGAGCGTCCGCGAGTAAAATCCGCAGACACTTCTGGGAGTGGGACCTGTGTCCGGTTGGTCCCGTCAGTGTTCATCACGAACAACCTGACCCCGCCGAAATCCCCCCCGATTTGAAAGACGATCTTTGTCCCATCGGGCGAAAAGGACGGGGAGTAATAGCGGTCTGGGTCGCTCGTCAGTTGCGTTGCCCCACTCCCGTCGGCATTCGCCATCCAGATGCTGGACGGATCGCCCACGACTCCCCGGACATAAACGATCCGCGTGCCATCGGGCGAGAAAGATGCATGATGAGCACCAGACGCCGACAACGCTTCCCTGCTCCCGTCAGGGTTCATGATGTACACGCTCGACCCGTCGAATCGCTGCTTTTCATAAATGATCTTCGACCCGTCCGGCGAAAAGGAGGCGTTCTTGAAGTAGTTTCCCTCCGCGACCGGAACCGGTTTGCCACCGTTCGAGTCTACCGACCAGATGCCATCTAACCCGGTGTAAAGAATCTTCGAACCGTCCGGCGAGAAAGAAAGCATGCTTACTTGCGTATCCGGATCCAGGCTCGTCAGCCGCTTCATCTGGCTCCCGTCCGCGTTCGCCACCCAGACCTGTAACGGGGACAGGTTTCCGCGAAAATCCTCACGGCAGCCGACGCCGCCGCAGTCGTCGCGACTACTGAGGAAGGCTAGTCTCGAGCCGTCCGATGACAGCGTGGGCTCAGCATCGGTCACTCTTTCCGCCGACTCTATCAGCCGTTCATGCCCGGTTCCGTCGGGACGGACCGCGTACACTTGGGTGAAGACAGAACTCCAGCGGCTACTTGTGCCCCGATCCGGTTCGAACCGGGTGACATAAACGATCTTGTTCTCGATTCGCCCCCCGCCGTCCCCTGTAGAAGAGTCCGAGGAACCGCCGCATCCCGCGATAGGCAGAAGCAGAAACGGAGCGACCACCAAAACGCGGCAAACGATCCCGCCCGAAGCGAAATCGCGCATAAGGGGCCGCTGCAGGAGCGCGGCTCGAACTTTACGAAGAATTGTCATGAACTCAATTTCGAGTTTTCTCCGCGCTTCTCCTTTTCATGGAAATCATGCAGTGCCACGAAGCGCATACACCACCTCTCCTTGCTCGCCGGTCCGATGCACCGTCTATAAACCGGAACGGATGGGGACTGACTTGCCCTTCTGCAAATCGCTCAGCCACGCGTCCGCACGCTGATAATACGGCGTTTGAAACCCGCCCTGCCCCTGATGGTCCGACAGCGGCAGGATCACCATCTCTTTAGCGACCGGGATCTGGTTCGCCATCGCGAAAACGCCGGACGGCGCACTGGTCTGATCTAGCAGTCCGACGCCGATCAGGCTTGGCACCCGAATCCGGGACGCGAAGTGGATCGCGTCGAAGTAGCTACTCGTTTGGAGAACCGCCTTGTCCGACCCGGTGACGGCGTAATAGGGCCAGGAAACCCCGCGCCCGTCCGGTACGCCCGCGTGATCACAGCCCGCCGGTACGTTCACGGTCATCGCGGTGACCTTCGGTTGTAACCCCGTGAGCGCGATGGACTGCAGCCCGCCCTGGCTGGTGCCCGACGCGACCAGAATCCGCCCGTCCCAGTCCGGGCGCGACATCAAATATTCCGACGCGCGATAGCAGCCCAGGATCATCCGCAAAAAGTAACTCGTGTCCCGGCTCCGATTCCCGATATTGATATAATCGCGTAATGTCGTCTCGTTCTGCTTCTTATAGAACTCCGGGCTTTCATCGAGGGGCAGGTCGTGCGCCATCACGTTCAGAGCCAGCCACCCTTTCGCGGCGTAACCGGTGACATTCTGCTTCGGGAGTCCATACACGCCCGCCCACTGGAGGACAATGATCGCCGGAAACTTGGTGCCAGTCTTCGGGCGGGCGAGTTGCGTGTGCACCGTCGCGCCGCCGATATTCCCCAGTTTCACCTGCCCATACTCGACCCCCTCGCGCCCGCTGTCACCCGCCGTCACCACCGGGTTCATCGGCACGGCGGCGAGTTCAGCCAACTTCGCCTTCCAGAACGCGTCGAAGTCCTTAGGGCGCGGTGCGGACGGCTTGATCTTCGTCGGCTCGACCGCCGCCCCGCCGAACACCCGGATCGCTTTCCCGTCCGCCCCGGTCGTGGAAACCTCCATCAGATACGCCATCGGCTCGCCCGGACTCGTCTCGATCCGTCCCGCGCCCCCGGTCAGCACCGTATCGCCCTCGGCAACGACCCTACCCCCGCCCCGCTTCAGCCGGTAATGCACACTCTGGACAACCCCGGTAGCGTCCTCGGCAACGCCGATATTCCAGACGATCTTCTCGCCCGCCGCATAAACCCCGCCCGGTTTCGACGGAAGAACGGTAACGGTTTGCGCCCACACCGGTACCGCCGCGAACAAGGCGAACACAGCGGCACCAGCAACTTTGCAGTAGTTCATTCCCACAGTATAACGAATCCGCCCGGTGTTGTCTCCCGGCGTCGCTCTGGGTAGAGCCCGCGTGTTGGCTGACGTGTTGTTTCTACTCCAGCCAGGGCAACGCCGCACGGCAGAACTCCGCGTGCGTCGGCACCCGCCCCGCCTTCTTCGCGAAATCGGAAACGAACTGCCTCGCCCGCTTATAGAATCGTTCGTGCGTGAAATAGATCTTCTGCTTGACGTTCTTATCGTCGATCATCCAGTAACCGACCTGCTTCCCGCCCTGCACTTCGTTGTTGAACAGTTCCCAGTACAAACAAAACCGGCACCCCCACGCGAGCGACGCCCGCAACACCTGTCGCGAACGGCGGTCCTGTTCCGCATCGCTATGGCTCTGTGCGGGAAACCCGTACTCCCCGATAAAAACGCGCTTGCCGGTGATCGAAGCCTTCGCGGGAACGTTCGATTCGATATAGTCCAGTAGCCGCGTCAGGTCGGTTTCGAGATTCTTCCCGCCGAACGCGTCATACGCCGAGTACGAAACAAAGTCCAGTTTCGTGAACGGCAACACCTTGTTGGTCAGGCGCACCTTGCCCTGCATCGCGTCCACGACCCGGTTGACCTCCAGGTAATGGTACACGGCAACATTCCGGGCGGGCGCGTCGCGTTTCGCGTCGTCCACCGCCTTCTGCCGCATATTCACCCACGCGATCATGTTCCGCACTTCGGCGTCCGTAGGCGTATAATCAGGATTCGTATGGGTAAGATGCCAGTCGCCCTCCCAGTTCCCGAGATAGAACGATTTCCTGCTCCCGCCATACGTCCGCAACAGGTACCGCGTCAGGTCGTACATCTCACCGTACTCGTCCGCCAGCGAACCGGGCTGAAACCGCTTCTCCTCGGCGGACAGCGGATACGCCCACATCAGGTAGTGACGAAACGGCATATCCAGCACGGCGCGTACCGAACGCGCTCCCCGC
>JACMMA010000213.1 GCA_014379275.1 Armatimonadota bacterium
AGACGTGGCGACCGGCGGTGTGCTCGCGGCGGCAACGATCCCGAACTACGATCCGAACGGCCTGACTCCGGAAGTGATGCGCTCCTTGAACGCGAACAAAAGCCGTGACTTCCCGCTGATCAACCGCGCCGTTGCCGGACAATATCCGCCCGGTTCGACGTTTAAAATCGTCTCTACCTCGGCGGTATTCGCGGCGGGGCTTGCCGATTTCACCGTGAATTGCAACCATATCGAGCCGAACGTTCTCTGGACGGCGGGCGGCCAGACCTACGCCCGGCGACGTATCGTGGATGACGAGGGCGAGCGTCCCCACGGCTTGACGAACCTGACGATCGCGGTTTCCGAATCGTGCAACGTTTACTTCGCCCGCGTCGGTCTTCGGCTCGGCTCTCAGACGTTGCACGATCACGCCGCCCGTTATGGGTTCGCCAATCTGCCTACCCTGTCGCAGTTCGACGCCGCGCTACCCGAAATCGCTTTCGGACAGGGCGAGATGCTCGCGACGCCGCTCGAAATGGCGGGCGTCGCGCAGACCGTGGCGAACGGTGGGAAACGCCTCACGCCGCAGTGGGAGAAAAGTGGCGTGGGGAAAGTCGTGGATACTCCCCTTTCCCCGGAGGACGCCGCCCGCATCGCCGACATGATGCGGCGGGTCACGATCACCGGCACAGCGGCGGGTCGCTTCGCGGACCTGCCCTTCCCGGTCGCGGGCAAAACCGGCACCGCGCAGAACGATCGATACGACCGGGTCTCGCATTCCTGGTTTATCGGATTCGCCCCCGTGGACGCTCCCAAAGTCGCTTTCGCGGTAATCGTTGAGAACGGCGGATACGGATCACAGGCGGCAGTACCGATAGCGGAACAAGTGCTAAAAAATATCCGATAAATCTTTTCCTATAGCGGTTTACCCGGTATATTTCTGGGTAGAATGGCGGCGAGTTCCCGTGTGTGCGGGAACGTATTGGCGGAAAGATCATACATGTCTTGATAGCGGTAGGATAATCGTTGAACGGTGAATAATTTTCATAATTCAACGCTAATCATTCAAAGAATACTTGCCAATTAGTCAAACATAATTACGTCAGTCTACATCGCGCTATCGCGACTTTCGAGCCGCAAAGAAAGGTTCTATAACAAATCATGCGTTCATTATTGAACAAAGCCGCATTAGTTGCGGTTGCTCTCACAGCCGTTTCTTGCTTCGCCACTGCGGCGCAAGCACAAACGACTTTCGCGCAGTTTACACAAAGAAATCCTAGCCTGAGAGCGTTTTCATTTGACAGCACAACTCGCATCCTGACTGCGACAGATGTGGCAGTGCGCTTCACGTTTGGTGTTGACAGCCTTGCTGGGGAGGCCGGAACACAAGTAGACGGTTTGCTCGATTTCTCGGGGACCATTGGTTTCGATACTGCGGGTGGTGCGACGCGCTTCGGTGGCCCTCTTGCCAACATGTCGTTTTCCTTTACGGCAAGCACGCCTGTCCTTGGTCGAACAAATCTGTTGACGCTCCTCCCGACAACAGGTGCGTTTACGGCTGATGGTACGACTGGAAATGCGCAAGGTAGCACCGGAGTGGGCGATACGGTTGTTTATACGTCTGACTTCCTCGACTTTTCGCCGACCACACAGCGGGACTACTCGTTCAGCTTTTCCGGAATAAATCCCTCGGTAACGACGTCTACACTGAGCAACTTCAATGCTTCGGGAGCGGGTACCTTCTCCTCTACCCCGTCGCCGATTACCGCTAGCGTCCCTGAGGCGAATGCTGGTCTTCTAGTTGGGCTGGCGCTTCCGCTCCTCGGCGGAGTGGCGATTCTGCGACGCCGCAAAAAATAGTCACCCTTTGGTGTGGCTTGTATCGCCCTCGGCACGTAGCATGGCTACGTGCCGAAGGTCGATTTCGTTTGTTAGAAACGACAGCCGTATCTATTCAGTAACCGCTATGACTTCGTCCCTTTGTAAGAATTCGTTTGGGATACGCTCGCGCCTCCAACTGGTAGATTAACTGGAAACTTCCGCGCCCACCATTGCGACGGTTCCTCATTATCGAGGAGACAACGTCCATTCCTCGCGACACTCACCGAACGAAAAAATCTGGCGTCCCCGCTTTTCAGGCGACACCCTTTCGAGCATTTTTCGCACTGCCTTCAAACCTGCACCATCTACCGCGATTATGAGCGAGCATTTCCCCATAATGATACGAAAACATTGGTAGATTCGCTGATTTACCCCTGCTGCTTGCATTTTTATGTTTCAGCGAAAAGCCTCTTGGGTAAGTCCGTCTTAGTGTCCACACCCCGGTAATTGTGCGAGGGACATTCAATGCTTAGTCTGTTCGCTATTAATGCGTTTTAGTTGTGAGATTATCGTTGCATTACTTGCGTCAGAGCGTAGTACCGGCCGGAACTCACCCACTCGACAGCACGGCTAATAGGCCGTGAGAAAGGCTCACACTCACTATGCGTTCATTTCTGAAAAAATACGCGATCGGCGCGGTCGCATCAGTTCTCGCCTCGGGTGCCGCGTTCGCGCAAGATCCGACTACTTTCGGTCAGTTTACACAGACGGTCCCGGCTTTCACTTTGATTCTACGACCCGGCAACTGACCGCGAACGATCTACAGGTGCGTTTCACCTTCGGTGTCGAAAGCCTCGCTGGTCCGGCTGGCACACAGGTAGATGCATTGCTCGACTACAACGCAACGATTGGTCTCGATTCCCCGGGCGGGGCGACAGTGTTCGGGGGACCGATCACCAGTATGTCGTTCTCGATCACTACCCTAACCCCTATCAACGGCAGAACCAATGTGTTGAATCTTATCAGTTCGACCGGCGCGTTCACAGGCGACGGTTCAACGGCGAATGCGGCGGGTAGCACCACGGTCGGCGACTCGGTTCTTTATACTTCAGACTTTCTCGATTTCACGCAGACTACCCAGCGCGATTTCGTTTTCGGCTTTTCCGGTGTAAATCCGCCGATACAATCGTCTACCCTGAACAACTTTGACGCGTCGGGGGCGGGCACCTTTTCGTCCACCCCGGCGCCACTTGTCGCCACCGTTGTCCCCGAGGCGAATGCGGGAATACTCATCAGTCTTGCGCTCCCGGTCATCGGCGGTATGGCGATCCTGCGACGCCGCAAGAAGTAACCGATTCGAAAAACAGTTTTCGGCACGTGATATGCTTCCTGCGTGACGAAAACTGTTTTGTTTTCCAGGAGAAATCGAAATCTCGCGGTCGGTGTCGGCGCGGCACTTCTAGTATACGGGGCGGTGTGGTTGACGTTCGGAGGCTTCCAATATTCCGATAACCCGCTCCCCCCCTCCGAGCGAGGACTTGTGCTGGAAAGCGCCGCGCCGGTTATCCGGGCGATCCGCGCATTCGAGGCGGATCACAAACGCCCCCCACGCGTACTCGGCGACCTTGTCCCGCATTACCTGCCGCAAGTGCCGCGACTACCCTCGCCCCCCTCTACGGGACGGGATTACCTGTACGCGGTCGAGCCGAGACAATGGCGCATCGGAATCCCCGTCCGTGACGAACGGGACGGCGTGCTCACGTACTCCTCTATCCGCGACTATCCCCCCGGCAAACCAGGAATGCCAGTCGAACGACTCGGCGCGTGGGCGTATTACCGCGGCAATCCGTTTTGACCGAGTGTAGATCACCGGACACGGGCAGGTTGCCGTCCGCATCAGGAAGGAATTGTGATGTTGCTACAGGTAAAATCCTCGATCCGGTCGGAAAGGGCACTACTTCCGGTCGGACGAACGAACGTAAAATCGGGCGGGTACAGGAAGATTACCGGAGCACGAAATGGACGCAACTCATCCCACCCCTGTGATTTCACGAAACGAAACGCGATCGGAGACCGTCACAGGAACTAAACCGTGACCGACTTTATCCGTTCCTTCCCCACCCTGACCGCCCTTGTCTTTTGTTTGCTTGCCATAGCGCCCGTTTTCGCGCAAGATGAGGTTCCTGCACCCACGCCTGAGGCTTCCCCTTCCCCGGTGCCGATCCCCAAGGTTCCCTCACAAGAAACCAGTTCCGAATCCCTTTCCATGTCGCCGGTTCCCTTCACTTCTACGCTGTATCCCGGTTCCACCGTGCGGAGGTTTCGCGGCAAGGACAACTTCGGCTTTCGTTTCGAGGGCGACCTGCGATACCGGAGCGTGACGGGTTTGGGCGAACAAAGCGGCACCTATGTTTCCGCGGGGCGTTTGACGACCGACTGGGTGCGGGCAAATCCGCTCAACCGCGACGAACGCGGCGGGGTACGGGTCCAGATGTTGCTGGAAACCGACCAGCGCGGCACGGTGATTGAGAAGTTGCGACTCTCCGAAGCATACGGTTACTACACGTTCCTTTCCGGTGGCGTCTCCGCGCGCGCCCGCGTGGGTCAGTTTGTTCTGCCGTTCGGGCTGCTCGCGGTTTACGACACGCCGCTCCAGCCGATCCAGACGCTGTATGAGAAATCGCTCGGGCTACGGGTGGACACCGGCGTTATGCTGGAGGGGCGGTACGGCGATTTCCGGTACGCCGGCTCCATAACCGCCGGGACGGGACCGAACCGGGTCGAATTTGATGACAACGCCGTGTTCGCGTTTCGCCTCGCGCGCGCTGTCGTCCTGCCGAAAATCGGCCCCGCGGAGATAGGCGGTTCCCTGCTGTCGGGGAAACTACCCCAAACAAACTCGAACACGCTCTTGTATCCGTCGGGAACCGTCGAAACGCGCTCGGTAGTGAAATCCACCCGTTTCGCGGTTGACGCGCAGTTGTTCCGGAACCCGTGGGTTTTTCGCGGCGAGGTTGTGTTCGGCGGGAACGATAACGAGCCGGTCTACGGCTATTTCGCGGAAGCGAACTACCAGATTCAGAGGGATCTTTCCGCGGTCGCGTTCAGCCGACGCTGGGACTTTGAAACGAAACCGAGCCGCGCCACGTCCATAGGTTTCGGCGGACAATATAGCCCCCCGATCCGCATCGGAAGCCAGTTTCAGTGGACGATACGCACCCTATTCGAGTTCGAACGCAACGTATCAGAACCCGGGGAAGGGAGCACCCAGGTGTATCGGCGCCTGACCGTGCAATCGTTCCTGCAGTATTAGCGGATGGTCGAAAGAGCGGGTGTTTCCGATCCGTGATCGCAATGTCGAGGCGGATCGGAAACATATTACGCGGGCATGGTGTCACACGGGACAGACGTTCCGGCGTTATCGAGACGATGTAGTTTGCCCAGACGACGCGCGTTCGGAGAGCTTCGTTTCGGTCATCCCGGTCTGTTGAGAAAAACAACATCTTCCGATACTTGATATGTGGTACAACTTTAGCGTACAATAATTGCACCTATTTGCTATTGTCGCCGTTATTGGATGAAGGCCATAGCCGTTGTCCATGTACCTGTGTGCTTAATCTACATCTAGCCGAGCGGCATTCCTTGCCCGACGCACAAGAAAGGACGCCATGCGCCGCCGAACCGACCCAGGTCACCATACCATTGCTACCCTTCTCGCCCTTGCCGCTGTTTCTTGCGCGGCACCCGCGTTCGCACAAAATAGCCCGTCCGCGATGCCGCCGACGGCAAGCACGAATCCATCCCCGACGTTCGGACCGCTCCCCCAGATCGTCATCGGGCGTTCCCTCGTCACGATGCCAGACCGAACCCGGCAGGCATTCCGCGATGCCGTAGACGGTAGCGTCTGTGTCGCCCCGGAAGCCATCTCAGTGGCGCTCGGAACCACGTTCAGCGTGGATCAGAAGATGGGGAAAGTTTACTTCATCAATAACGAGACCGGTGCGACCGCGACCGCGACGATCCGGGTGTCACCCACAGGTAGCGACTTGCAGGGCACGTTTGTCGCTCTCATCCCGCTCGCCGAAGCACTCGGCGGCAAATGCCACTGGGACGCAAAGACCAACACCCTGTATGCTCGTTCGGTGTTAACCTCGGTGGAAATGCTCGGTTCGCAATTGCGCGTCAAAGGAACACTTCCCCTTTCGCCGCGAATCACTAAATTGAACGGCGGCAAAACGGTGGCGTTCGACTTCCCCGGCGCGGAGATCGGCACCGTTCCCCGAAACCTGACAGCACTGGGTCCCAATGTCGTGAAAGCGCGCACCGGGCAGTTCGATGGCAACACCGCCCGGATCGTGCTGGAGCTCACGGAAGCGAAACCGTTCGCCTTGCTTCCGAACGCGTCCTCGTCCACAGTCGCTGTGATGTCCTCAGCACCCGGGGTCGAAGACCTGCCGGTCGGCGCGGAGCAATCGGCGGGCGTGATCTTGCCGCGGGGGTCGTCGGACTCATCCGCTACCACGGCGCCCCCCGTTTCCGTGACCGTCGGTTCCGATGGCAACCCACTGCCCGCGTCGACTAAAACACAGAATCCGAAAACCACTGCGGGCAAACCGGCCGTGCCTACCGTGCTCCGGGGGGTTCGATTCGTACGGGTTTCGGATACACAGGCGCGGATTATCGTCGAATCCCCTTCCGCGAACGCCGTACGTACCTTGATCACGAAGGCACGGTTCACTCTGGACGTGCAAAACGCGGTGTTCGGTCCCGGTACGCAGACGACGCTTCCCGAAGCGTCGCACCCGCTCCTTAAAGGCGTACAAACGGTTAACACATCGGCGACCACAGCGCAACTCTTGATCGACCTTTCGCGCGCGGTGAATTACACCGTCCGCCTCGACCCGAAGGGCGGCTTCGTGGTGGATCTGACGTTGCCGCGCGGCGCGGGGGGAAGAATCGCGGGCAAACTGATCATCGTCGACCCCGGACACGGCGGGACGGATGGCGGCGCAAAAGGCGTGAACGGCGCACGCGAAAAGAATGTCGCCCTCGCCATATCCCGCCGACTTGCCGAGGAGCTGCGCGAAAAAGGCGCGAACGTGATCATGACACGGGATTCCGATAGTTTCGTACCACTCGGGGAACGTTCGGATATTTCTAACCGTGCCGGGGCGGATATGTTCATCGCGGTTCATGCCGACGCCGCCGGGTCCCGTGCGAACGGTTCCACGGTTTACTACCATCTCAACGATGCGTCGGAACGGATTCTAGCGAACTGTATCGCCGACCGACTCCGCGAAATGGGCGGCATCCGCACCCAGGGCTCGCGCTCGGACGGAAAAATGTACACCAACGGCTTTTCCGTCTTGCGGCGCACGAACACACTGGCAATACTGTGTGAGACGGGATATATGACCAACAGCCGCGATGTCGCTCTGCTGGTCAAGCCCGAAATGCAAGCAAAGATCGCCCGCTCCATCGCCAACGGTATCCAGGATTATGTCGAAGGGAACTCCGACATGACATCGCTACCCACGCCCGCGCCCAGCAGTGTTGCCATCGCGCCCTCCACCGATGACGACTCCTCGCCGGGCGTCACCGGGATCGAGCAACCGAAAAAGTAACCCAGGTGTCCAAAAACTATATGAAACGCATCCCTGCCTTCCTGCCCGCTTTCCTTGCCGGCTGCTCTATGCTGTCTCTGATCGCCCTCGTTGGTTGCAACACCAGCGAGACCGCGCAGCAACCGGTCACGCCAACCGAGGAGGCTCCGGCTCTCGTTCCTTCGACGCCGCCGCAGAGCGACCTTCCCGGCGACAAACCGGCGGCGGTCGGGCGCAAGATCACGATATATGCCGTCGCGGAGGACGCCGACGGAAACCGTACACTGCAGCCGGAAACGGTGGCGCTTCCCGGCAATTTCGCTACCACTCCGGCATTATTCGCGCTGGAAAGCTTGATGAACACGGCGAAGTCACCGATCCCGGAAGGCACCAAGCTACGCTCGGTGAAAATTAGTGCAGAGGGAATGGCGACGGTTGACTTCAGCGCCGAGTTCAAGGAAAACTTCCCCGGCGGCGATTCCGCAGAAGCACTCCTCGTCAACGCGGTGCTGTCAACTCTCGGTCAATTCAAATCCGTCAAGACGGTTCAGTTCCTGGTGGACGGGAAAAAGATTGATTCGTTAGGCGGCACCCAATCCCTCGACGAGCCGCTTCCGGTGCCACAGGGCGGCGGCTCTAACCCGATCCCTGACATCGCGACCCCGCCCTTCGCCGGTACCGGAGGGCGGTAAGTGTCTGCCCCCATCGGCGCGTTCGATTCCGGCTTGGGTGGGTTGACCGTGATTCGCGCCTTGCGGGAACGATTGCCTGCCGAACGGATTGTCTACATCGGCGACACCGCGCATGTTCCCTACGGCGGGCGACCGGCGGAGGAGATTCAGGCGTTCTCGCTCGCCATCACACGCTATCTCGTAGAAACTCACAGCGCGAAAGCCATTGTTGTTCCTTGCAATACCGCGACCTCGGCGGCAGTCCCCCTTTTACGGGAAGTTTTTCCGCACCTCCCGATTATCGGCACAGAGCCTGGCGTGAAGCCCGCCGCACGCGCGACGAGAACCGGGGTTGTCGGCGTGCTCGCGACGGTGGGGACGCTGAACGGCGACCGCATGGCGCAGCTGGTTTCCACGTTCGCGGAAGGTGTTACTGTTCTAAAGCAGCCCTGCCCGCGCTGGGTCGAATTGGTGGAAGCGGGCAAATTCGACACTCCTGAGACCGAGGACGCCGTGCGCGATTGTGTCGGGCCGCTTCTATCTCGCAACGCGGATGTCCTGGTACTGGGCTGCACCCACTTTCCCGCCCTGACCCCGCTGATCGCGCGGGTCGCGGGCGCGGGTGTAACGATCATCGATACCACGGAAGCGGTCGTGCGCCGCGTCACCGACGTGGTACCCGCCGCACCGCCGGGATCGGTCGGCGGGTTGACGCTGTATGCGACCGGCACGGACATCGAGCGTTTCGCGTCGGGGGCGGACTATCTGCTAGGGGCGGGGAATTCCATTCCTCCGGTTGGTATCGGGGAACTCCGTACTTTCGGCGGGTATCGGGGAATAGTTTTAAATTAACCAGCACGGCAGGAACAGCGACACCCCCCTCCGAACAATTCGGCATGAACTATCACATCAGTTCGGAAACCGGCGACGACGCTAACCCCGGCACCTGGACGGAGCCGTGGCGGACGCTCGCACGCGCCAGCGCACATCACTACCAATCCGAAGACTGGATTATGCTACGCGAGGGAGAGAGTTTCCCCGGCACGCTCATCCTTTCTGCGGAGAACGTGACCGAGGGCGAATACCCGATCCTGATCAAGAGTTATCACGACTTTGGCGCGGCAAAGCCAGTAATCGAAGCGGGCGACGGGGACGGCATACAGATACGCAACGTCGGAAACGTTTTTATCCGGGACGTGGACGTATGCGGTAGCGGCTATGCGACCAATACGGGATGGGGTGTTTGCGTGGTAAACGACGCGCCGGGGGCACGTCGTTTGTCGAAGGTAAACATTCACACCGTCAACGCGACCGGGTTTCGCTGGGCGGGGATATACGTCGGCGGCGTCCCGAACGACCTTCCCGGCGTCATCGCTCCCGACGAATGTCGCTACGGCTTCTCCGACATTTCCATCACCTACTGCACAGCAAACGCGAACATGTATTACGGAATCTACGTTTCCGGTCCGCTACGCCCCGACATGACGGACTACGCGAACGAGAACGTCGCTATCATTGAGAGCAAAGCCCACGGTAATCACGGCGACAAACATTACACTGCGAACCACTCGGGTAGCGGTATTCTGCTTGATAACTGTCGCAACGGGCGTATCGAACGTTGCGAGGCTTACGACAACGGCGCGGAGAACGCCGGGCAAACCGGCGGTCCTTGCGGCATCTGGTCGCACGCCTCGGACCGCATCGTTATTCGGTACTGCAAATCATACGAAAACCGGACCGGGGGAGCGGCGGACGGCACCGG
>JACMMA010000214.1 GCA_014379275.1 Armatimonadota bacterium
CGACAAACGAAACATCATCTACACCCTTGATTTCCTGGCGGAGGTACTTTGGAGCGAGTCGGAATCGCGTGAAGCGGTAGTCCTATGGGGGGCGGCAGCCGCCATCCGCGAGGAAATCGGTTCTCCCCTGTCGCCCGATGGGAAAGAGCTACGAGACCGCCAGTTGGATCGGGCAGGCACGGTCCTGGGAGAAGATGCGTACGCCGCGGCGTGGGAGGAGGGGCGCGGGTTGACCTGGGAACGGGCGGTCGAGTACGTACTCGTCGAGGTTTTGGCGGCAGCCGGGTCGTGAGAGTCGCCCGCGGGGCGTCCTTTCCCCGGCGAGTCGGGTATCCTAACGCGTGAAGGACCCACATTTTTAGCTTATGAATACCGATTCCCTCCGCGCCCATCTTTCCTACGAGCCGAAGGAACTGCGCTTCGGCACCAGCGGGCGGCGGGGCGAGGTCGCCGACCTGACGCAGTTAGAAGTCACGATCACCGCAACCGCCGAGCTGCGCTATCTGCTTTCCCTGCCCGCCGATGAAGGCGGCATCATGCCCGGCGACCCGTTCTATTACGCCTACGACCTGCGCCCGTCGTCAGACCAATTCGTCGCCGAGCAGGGCGGGCGCGGCGAGATTGCGCAAGCCATCGCGCAGTCGATCCACAACGCGGGCTTGATCCCGGTCAACCTGGGGCAGATCCCGACGCCCGCGCTGACGGCGTACGCGATGTCGCAGGGATGCGGGAGCATCATGATTACCGGGAGCCATATTCCGTTCGACCGGAACGGCTACAAAACCAACACCGCGCACGGCGAGTTGCGCAAAACGGACGAAGCGCCAATAGCGGAATGGGTGGCGACCGTACGGCAGGAGTTGTACGAGCAACCATTCGGAGAGTCGCCGTTCGACGAAACGGGTATTTTTAAGACGGGTTCGCAGGAGCTGCCACCCTCGTCCGCAGTGGCGCGGGCGGCGTATCTGCACCGCTATCAAAACTTCTTCGCGGAGGAAATGCTGTCGGGTAAGCGGATTCTGGTGTATCAGCACTCGTCGGTTGGACGCGATCTGCTGGTCGAGATGTTGGAAAGCCTCGGCGCGGAAGTGATCCCGGCGGGGCGTAGCGAATCGTTCGTGCCGATTGACACCGAGAATATCGGCGACGCGGAACTGGCGATCATTCAAGCATTAGCGGAGGAGGCAACGGCGGAACACGGTGCGCTGGGCGCGGTGGTTTCCGCCGATGGTGACTGCGACCGACCACTTATTCTGGGCTTGGACGGCGGTCGGGTGCGCTTCTTCGGCGGCGATCTGGTCGGGATGATCGTCGCGCAGTTCCTGGAAGCGGGCGCGGTCGTGGTGCCTATCTCGTGCAATGATGCGATCGACCGGGGCGAACTGCGCGATAAGCTGGAGCCGAAAACAAAGATCGGGTCGCCGTTCGTGATCGCGGGAATGGATACGGCACGCGAGAGTGGCAAAGAGCGGATCTGCGGCTGGGAGGCGAACGGCGGCTTTTTAACCGGCTCCGATTTCATCCGGGTCGGCAACCGCTTGTCCGCATTGCCGACCCGTGACGCGTTCCTGCCGATCCTTGCCGTGCTGTTCGCGGCGCAGACACAAAACAAAACGCTGGTCGAATTGTTCGACGAGTTGCCGAACCGGTACAGCAAAGCCGCACTGTTGCGTCCGTTCCCCCGGGAAACGAGTGAGCAGATCGTCGCGCATTTGACGCCTGGCTCCCTGCGGACCGAAGCCGACGTGCGCCGCGACCTCGAAACCGTGTTTACACCCGCGCAGGGCTTTGGCTCGGTAGAAAAATTGGACTACACGGATGGCGTGCGCGTTTACTTCACGGGCGATGATGTGGCGCATTTGCGACCGTCCGGGAACGCGCCGGAACTGCGGATCTATGCGGTCGCGGATACGCAGGAGCGCGCCGATGCCATCGCCGAATACGGGGTCGCGGAGCCGAACGGGGCACTGCGCCGCTTCGAGAAGTCGATCCGTAGCACGCTCCCCGCGCTGATACCGATTTCCGGCACGGTGCAATATTATAGCTGGGGGGGATACGCGTTCCTTCCCGACTTGCTCGGTACACCGAACCCGGACCGCAAGCCGTTCGCCGAGTTATGGCTGGGAGCGCACCCGAACGCGCCCGCGGTCGCGCAGATCGGCGGCGAGTCGGTCCCGCTGGACAAGCTGTTCGCCGATCATGGCCCGGAAATTCTGGGAGAAATGGCGGCGAACCAGTTTGTCGGGCGATTGCCGTATCTGTTCAAAGTCCTGGACGCCCGGCAGATGCTCTCGATTCAGGCGCACCCGACCAAGGCGCAAGCCGAAGAAGGGTACGCCCGCGAGAACGCCGCCGGGGTGTCGCTCAAAGCCGCGAACCGCAATTACAAGGACGACAACCACAAGCCGGAAGTCCATGTGGCGCTGACAGATTTTTACATGCTGCATGGCTTCCGACCGCTCGGGCAGATCGCGAAAGAGTTCGAGCGGGTGCCGGAGTTATCCGCACTGATGCCTGACTTTGCGGAGCGATTGGCGGGCGCGGGTAGCGACGAGGATGCCCGTCAATCTGTGATCCGTGCCCTGTATGAGCACGTGATGACCCTGCCGCAATCCGAAGTAGACGCCCTGCTCGATCCGCTTCTACGGCGGCTTTCGGCGTCGCCCGCGCCCGATAAAAACAGCTCGGACTTCTGGGCGGCACGCGCCGCGGCGGAGTTCCCGCTCCCCGACGGACACCGCGACAGGGGGATATTTAGCATCTATCTGTTGAACCTGGTTCACCTATCGCCGGGGCAGGGAACGTATCAGGCGGCGGGAACGCTCCATGCCTATCTCGAAGGCGTGAATATGGAACTGATGGCGAACTCCGATAACGTGCTACGCGGCGGCTTGACACCCAAGCACGTCGATGTTGGTGAGTTGCTTTCCGTGGTTGACTTCGCCAGCGGAACGCCTCAGGTATTGGATGGGGAAGCCATTTCGCCGATCGAAACGCTGTATCCGACACCCGCACCCGAGTTTGCCCTAAGTCGCATTACCCTGTCCGAGGGGGAAGTATACAGTGCCTGCGCCGAGACGGGGGCCGACACCCTGTTTGTTCTTGAGGGGACGGCACATATCGAAGGGGCGGGCGAAGCGCAGACGGCGCGGCGCGGACATGCGGTATTAATCACTTTCGGAAGCGAGTACACCGTCGTTGCCCGTGGCGGTGCGGCGATTCTTTACAAAGCCTTTATTCCGCCCGCGCAGGAGTAAGGACTGGCTTGCGTCGCGCGTTTGAACGTAGCGGGGCACGGTTGACTGCATAAGTCAATCGCGCGCCGCCCGCGTCTAAGGGCGGCTGCCATGTCCTATCAGGAAGCACGCGCTGTTTTTCCGAAGTACTGCCCCATGTAGACCGCGTCATCGAGCGGGGGAGTTCCGCAAAATCCCTTGCGTAGTCCCGCTCGAAGCACCACGGATCTTAATCGCCGACCCTGAATCCCGGAGCTCTTGCGTCGAGCCTTTCGGCGATTACGGGGCGTCTCTCTTCCTGGAGTCGCCCCCCTTTTGTGACGTTTTCCACAGCATGCTCGCTACCCGGAACAAGGAATCTGCTCCAGACCACAAACTAGGTGAGCAAACGAAACAAGACTACGGCGCGTCGCCCGAAGGAGATCCGGTGGAGTAGAAAGGGAGTTAGTGAGGCGACGCGCCGGTTTTTTGTCGGATAAACTAAATGTATGTATGGCACGAGTAAAAAACAGCGGAACGCCCGGAAAATTTCTTTATGGCGACGCTCGCCGGTGCAGTCCGCCGGGATTACTCTGATTGTCTTATGGGTGGCGGGGGCGGCGAACATCATCACCTCGTTGAACCGTGCCGTCTCGGATCAACATGCCCGTTGGAGTGCGGCAATGGACCCGCGCCGGTTTCCCGCAAATCTGCTGGTTATCGGGATTGACGATGCCAGCGTCCGCAAGTACGGGCGCTTGCGGAACTGGTCCCGCTCCCGGTATGCGCTTCTGCTGAACAAAACGCGTTCGGCGAAAGTGGTGGGATTGGACATTTTGCTCACCGAACCGGACGTGCGCGACCCGCAGGGGGATATCGCACTTGCGGACGCCATCCGGGACAGCAAAAACGTGGTTCTGCCCGCGTTTTTATACAACGAAGTGCGCCCGGTCACGGACGAAACGCAGGCGCAAACCGCGCGGTTTCTGGCGCGATTGCCCGAGGCGACGCCGGATGCGCCGGATGCTTTCCCTTCGCTGAATCCGCAAACGCTGGAACCGCCGCTGCCGTCCCTGACGGAGCACGCCCTCGCCCTTTCGCAGGCGAGTGTGAACGCCGACCCGGACAACGTTTACCGTCGTCCGGTAGTCTCGTACGTCACGCTGGATAAAGGCCACACCCCGCGTTATGTACCCCACGTTACGGCAGCGGTGGCGAGTATGGCGACGGGAAAAACCCTCCCCGAACTGTTCGCCGGAACGTCACTCGAAGGCGGCGCGGTGATACTGCGTTCCCTCACGCGTCGTGGCGGCTCGCTTCGAGAGGGGATCGGGACACCAGTGCCGTACTTGTCGTTCGTGGACGCCGTACAGGCGGACACAAAAACGTTCGCGGGGAAGGTGATCCTGGTCGGGGAAACCGTAACCGGTACCACGGATGTCCGGCCGAACGCGATCGATAACGGGTTGCGCGGCGTGGAACTGAACGCGGAGATAGTCGCGAATTTGATGGGCGCCTTTCCTCCGCTCCGCGACTTCCCGATGGTGGTGAGTATGGCACTCGTCGGATTGGTGGTCGCGATCCCCATCCGACTGTTCGTCACCGCGCCGCTGATTCGTTCCGCCTCGATCGGTTCGGCGGGGACGCTTCTCGGGGCTGTCGTGCTGATGGAGTGCGCCCATTTCGCGGGCGGCTGGGTGCCGCCGTGGGCGGAAGTTTTGACCGCATTCACCGCCGCGACGTTGACCGCCGGCATCGGACGCGCCGGGCAGGAGGCCGCCCGGCGGCGACAGTTACAGGACCAATTTTCCGCGTACGTCGCGCCGGAACAGGTCGAGGAACTACTCCGGAACCCGGACGCCCTCTTCGCGGGAATGAAAAGAACACGGTGTGCGATTCTGTTCAGCGACATCCGCGGTTTCACCGCCTATTCGGAGCAAAACCCGCCGGAGACGGTAGACCGGCAGATGAGCGAATACCTGACAGAAATGTCGGCCGCGGTTTTCGCACGGCTGAACTTTCTGGACAAGTTTATCGGTGATGCGGTGATGGCACTTTTCGGGGATTTGTTGCCTGATTCGGTCAAGCGGGAAAACTACGCCGCCGAGGCAGTCCTATGCGGCATGGATATGCTGAGCCGGTTAGATAGATTGAATGAAGGGTGGCGCGCGGAAGGGTTGCCGGTGTTCCGGATCGGAGTTGGGATCCATTTCGGTGAGGTTTTATTCGGGAATGTCGGGGCGATGGACTCGGAAGTCGGTATTCGCCGACTACAATTGACGGCACTGGGAGACAGCGTTAACCTCGCCGCACGTTTGCAAACCGCCACCAAGGAATACAAAACGTTCATTCTGGTGAGCGGCGATGTCAAGGACCGTGCCGAAGGCAGCGATCTGCTGGCGGGAAAGGTAGTCTGGCACGATCTGGGCACGTTGATTGTTCGTGGGCGGGAAAAGGAGACTCCGATCTGGGCGGTGGAGCGGCTAGCTCCAGAAATAAGCGAGGAATTAGATGGCTTCGAAGAAAGTTGACCTGCAAACGCGTCAGGCGGTCGCGGAGGCGTCACAGTCTCGTGTGCGTACCCGGGAAGATGACCGGCGTGACCGGGTACGTGGCGGCGCGGATTACTTCGTGGACGTGATTCGTCTTGTACTCACGCTCGCCGCCGTCGGATTTGTCGTCGCCTTATTGGACGGGGCGCGGCGCGAGTACGGCGAATTTTACGCCACCCTCCATTCCTTCAAGCCGCAGGTAGCCGTACGCCGCCTCAAGGATAAACTCCCGGTCGCGGAAAAAATGCAGCTTCAAGATAGGGACGCTGTTTCTACCGCATCGGGCGGAACGGCGACCGTCGCGTTCCCCGACGGTTCGGCGATAATCGTGGAGCCGAACACGAAGTTCGAAGTGCAACTGTTGGATTACAACCGGGGGACTAAGCGAGACCGCTCGTTCCTGTTGCGTTCCGGGGCGGTATTCGCCCGCATCTCTAAGAGATTCGGGAAAAAGGGGCAGACGTTGATCTGCACCCCGAACGCGGTCGCTGCCGCGCGTGGCACCGGGTTTTCGGTGCGGTTCGACGCGTCCGCGAATAGCACCTTTGTTGAAGTGATAGACGGCAAGGTCGCCTTGCGGAACGCGGGCGGGCGTATCGAAATCGGTAGAGGGCAGACCGGGACCGCCATCGGGAACCAACCGCCCTTCCTCGGCGTCGTGGGACGCCCCCAGGCGTTGACACAGCTATTCAACAATCTAGCGCGTTTTGATCTTCCGCAGACGCCGCTCGAAAAGTTCGAGCGGGACGCGCTTAGCTTTCTAAATCCGGTGCTTCAGACGGTCGC
>JACMMA010000215.1 GCA_014379275.1 Armatimonadota bacterium
ATCGCCGCCGCCGCCGCGAATGTCCCGGCCTCGATCCGGTCCGGCATCACCGCGAACGTCGCGCCGCGCAGTGCCTTGACACCCCGAATGAAAATCGTGCCAGTGCCCTGCCCGGAAATGTCCGCGCCCATCGCGGCGAGCAGATCGCCGAGATTTTCGACGTCGGGTTCCTGCGCCGCGTTCTGAATCACGGTCACGCCGTCGGCGAGCGTCGCCGCCATCATCACATTCATCGTCGCGCCGACGGACGGCAGGTCGAGGTAGATATTCGCGCCTTTCAACCCGCCTTTCGGCGCGTCGGCGCAGATCGCTCCGTGTTCGCTTTCCACGGTCGCGCCGAGAGCTTCCATCCCTTTGAGGTGCAGGTCCACCGCACGCGCCCCGATATTACAGCCCCCCGGCTGGGGGATGACGGCTTTTCCGAGGCGGGCGAGAACTGGGCCGAGTACCCAGAATGACGCGCGCATCCGTGCGACCAGTTCCACCGGCGCGGCGAACTCTTTCAAACCGGAAGCGTTGATGCGGATCGTATGCCCGTCGCCCTCGAAGCCGACCGTGGCGCCGAGACGGCAGAGGAGTTCCGCGAGGGTTTCGATGTCGGAGATGCGCGGGACGTTGGTTAAGACGGTGTCGCCCGACTCGGCGAGGAGGGCCCCCGCGATCAGGGCGACGGCGGCGTTTTTGGAGCCCCCGATAGGAACGGTACCGACAAGGCGTTTGCCGCCCCGTATGACGATGCGTTGTCCGTTGCTACTGTTACTGATGCCTTCGCCCAACCCGTTTTCCATCACGAGAGCTGCCCTCCGTGCCACAAATATAACCGGCAGTATATCCGTCGCAGGAGGGTATGTAAAGGGACGGGTGCGAAAGTTGTACGCAAGCCAATACTGGTTTTGTTACGAACGCAAGCCTTTTTCGCGTAGCAAGGCGTCCGCCCATGGTGCGTCGGCGGGTGATAGCGGCGGTTCCGGTTCCTCCCGGTATTTCAGCCGGTGACCGACCGCGCTCCGGTCGTAAACGCCGTCCATAATCGGTTGCAGGTCGAGTAGCGCGTCGGGCATCCCCGGCAACAACGGCACCCGCACTATCGGGAGCATGTCCCGCACCGTGAGCGGCCAGACCTCGAACTGTCCCCGCCGGTTCCCCACCCGGTGGAGCGAAACGAGGTAGTCGAACTGCTTTCTTGCCAGAACGCGTTCGCGACGTACCGCGACCGTGTGTTCCCCGGCGCGGAGCAGGTCGATCTCCAGCAAGTGACTCTCGCTGTTCAGAACGCGGCTTTGTTTCACCGTGTATTCATCACGCCCGATCCCCGCCCGTTTGTTGGTCGGGCTGAGAAACTCGATCACGGTCAGGACGCGCTCCTCGTCGTCGGCGGTGATCACCTCGATGAACGGTTCCGTTACCTCATGCGACGCATACTTGATAATTAAGGGCACCGTTTCGGTGCGCTCCATGACCGCCGTGCGGCCGTCGGATAGCGGCGCACTGGGCGACTCGACTGCGATAGCATCGGGATAAATTTCGTCGTCGAAAGGCATCACGTAACACCGTTCCTCATACTGCGCGATAATTCCCTGGGGGAGTTGGGCGTTCAATTGATACGTAATGTCGCTGATGAAATGACCGTGAAATTGTCGCCAGCGGAAGGTGTTCTCGATATACGGGTCCATGCCCGGAAACGGGGACGGCATCAGGCTCTCCTTGCGGCGTTTTCCGACTCGCGCCGGTCGCACGTAGTTACTAGGTATAATACCGCCTGGAGGAACCGGAGCAAAGCATGACGATACGCGAACGGACGGAACACTGGGAGGCTCAAATGCTGTCGCCGCACGCGGCGAAGTCGGCGCGGTCGCATGGAAGACTTCGCCCCGAGGAACCGGACCCCGTGCGCACCGCGTTCCAGCGCGACCGCGACCGCGTGCTGCACACCAAATCGTTCCGCCGGTTGAAGCACAAAACGCAGGTGTTCTTGGACCCCGAAGAGGATCATTATCGCACCCGCCTGACCCACACGCTCGAAGTCGCGCAAATCTCGCGTACGGTCGCTCGCGCCCTGCGACTCAACGAGGACCTTACCGAAGCCATCGCGCTCGCGCACGATCTAGGACACCCGCCGTTCGGGCACGAAGGCGAGGAAGCCATTGATACGGTGCTACAGGAGTTCGTCCCGGGGGAGCGGTTCCGGCATTACGAGCAGTCGCTCCGCGTTGTGGACGTGCTGGAAAAGCGCGGCGACGGGCTGAATCTGACGCACGAAACCCGCGTCGGTATTGTCGGACATAGCAAAGGACGTTCCGACTTGCAGGAAACCAACGCGGCGAACGCGGGCGTTCCGCTGGAGGCCACGGTGGTGCGTATCTGTGACCGGATTGCCTATGTCAACCACGACATCGACGACGCTGTTCGTGCCGGAATGCTGACGCCGGAATCGCTGCCGCTCGAAACCCTGGAGTTGCTCGGGCGGACGCACGGCGAACGGATCACGCGCATGGTCACGAACGTGATCGAAACGTCGCTGGATCAGCCGTTCGTTTCGATGGGCGAGCCGGTCCTCGGCGCGACGAACCGCTTGAAGGATTTCCTTTTCGAGAACGTTTACACGAAACATAACGCCGCGAAAGCGGAACTGGCGAAAGCCGGGGAACTGCTGAGGCAACTGTTTCGCGTGTACATGACGGAGCCGGAGCGCGTCCCGAAAAACCGTGCTAACCGCGATATGGACTTGCCGACCCGCGCCGTCGTGGTGTGCGACTACATTTCCGGCATGACAGACCGCTATGCGAGCGAGGTCTTCCTGCAAACCTTCTTCCCCAAAAACTGGGTTTCTCCGCTTTAACCGGGTTTTTGAACCGCCAAGACGCCAAGACCGCCAAGGTAGGAGAAGGAGAAGAGGGATTCAAGGTTTTGCGCCCCGCTCGCTACCGCGACAACTTAACGCAACCGGTAAGCCCCGATCTTAAACCCTCTTCTCCTCCTCCTACCTTGGCGGTCTTGGCGTCTCGGCGGTTCAAAAACCCGGGCACCGTGGTTATAGATTGCATACGCGATACAATGGGGCGCTATGCGATTGAACTTCTCCCTCATCCCCG
The DNA here is from genome assembly GCA_014379275.1 of Armatimonadota bacterium. Taxonomy (GTDB): domain Bacteria; phylum Armatimonadota; class Armatimonadia; order Armatimonadales; family Armatimonadaceae; genus JACMIU01. The sequence continues at coordinate 3,093 of JACMMA010000215.1, forward strand.
AAATCGGTATCGACCTCGGTACCGCGAATATTCTTGTTTACAAGCGGGGGCAGGGGATCGTTTTGCGCGAACCGTCCGTGGTGGCAATCGACCGCAATTCGAAAAAGGTCAAAGCGGTCGGCGAAGAGGCGCGACTGATGATCGGGCGGACCCCCGGAAATATCGTCGCGATCCGCCCGATGAGCGACGGCGTGATCGCCGACTACACGACGACGGAAAAAATGCTTTCCTACATGATCGCCAAGGTGTGTGGCAAGCGGCGGGCGTTCAAACCCCGCGTGATTATCTGTGTGCCGTCCGGCGTGACCTCGGTGGAGAAACGGGCCGTGTGGCAAGCCGCGATTTCGGCGGGCGCGGGCGAGGCGGCGACGATCGAGGAAACGATGGCGGCGGCGATCGGGGCGGGGCTACCGATCGGCACGCCGGGCGGGAACATGGTCGTGGATATGGGCGGCGGGACGACCGACATCGCCGTGATCTCGCTCGGTGGCATTGTGGTTTCACGGTCACTCCGGGTCGGCGGCAACAAGATGGATGAGGTGATTATCCGCCATATCCGCAACAACTATAACTTGATGATCGGGGAGCGTACCGCCGAGGAGATCAAGATCAAGATAGGCTCCGTATTTCCGATGGATGAGGAGATGACGATGGAAGTGCGCGGGCGCGACCTGATCGCCGGTCTGCCGAAGACCGTGGTCGTATCGTCCGCCGAGGTGCGCGAAGCGCTCGCCGAACCCATCGCGCAGGTTGTGGACAAAGTCAAAGCCGTTCTGGAGCAAACCCCGCCCGAACTGTCGTCCGACATCATCGAACGCGGCATCACTCTCACCGGCGGCGGCGGTCTGTTGCGCGGCTTCGACCGCTTACTAGCCCTGGCGACTTCGATCCCGGTACGCATCGCCGATGATCCCCTTTCCTGCGTCGCCATCGGCACCGGGCGTGCTCTCGAAGAGTTCGCCGCGATCCGCGACTCCGAAACCCTTTCCGCGCAATACGCCTGAGCGCCCTCATTCCCCACTCAACCATCGGGCACCCGCGCGGAGACGATGCGACCCGGAGAAAACACTACCTTCCAGGGAAATCCGAGCTGTCTAGTGCCGCCTTGACAACCCCTCATCCAATGGGTACAATCGCACAACCGGTATTGCAATACCGGTTGTGCGGAGCCCCTATGAATAACTCTCCGTACGCCAAAGGAGGCAGATTATGATTCGTTTTTCCTTCGCGGGCGGTTCGGTTTCGCGCATGCTTGGGGCATTACTCTGCGCAGGCGTCACGTCGTCCGCATGGTCGCAGGTAGTTGTTCCCGGTGAGGTCCACTGGGACCAGTCGCAAAATCATTCCGTAAGCCCTTACGCCTACGGAACGAATGTCTGGCAGGGATTCGACCCCACGATCGCAGGAACCCCCGGTAGCGCGACGTATAAAAGCCGCATGGGCGAGATGCGCCCCGGCATTGTTCGTTATCACTCGTGGGAGATGTTGCGCGAGGCGACTGAACAACGCGGATGGCTCAACAACGCCGCCTCGGATAACCCGACGTGGAATCAAACCAAAATCGGCAATGCGCTGAACGGTGCCTACGCCTATGGTCCCGCCGTGATGATGAACATTCCGAAGTGGCCCGATTCGTGGAACCAGCCGGGGACCAACAAACTGCGGACCGACCGGTATATCCAGTTCGCTAATTTCTGTGCCGATCTGGTGCGCATCGTGAACACCAACCTTGGCAAAGGCGTGGTGTATTGGGAGGTGATGAACGAACCCGACCTGGGCACGAATCCTTATAACACGGCGGCTGATTTCGAGGAAGTCGGGCGCATTTTCGCGCAGTGCGCGACCGCAATGAAGGCGGTGGACCCGTCGATCAAAGTCGGCGGACCCGGCTTCGCGGCGGCTTACAACGAGCAGCGATTCCGCGTCGAGGCGTTTTTGAGAACATCGGGGAGCGATCTAGCGTTCGTCTCCTACCACGGGTATGGAACTTATGATAAAAACGCGTCCACGCAGTCAGTGTACGATGCAGCCCGTGATATCTGGGGGCAAAGCTACTGGGTGAGCGTCGCCCGAAATAATACGAGCCGGTACAGCGTCGAACAGTTTCACGACGAACTCAATGTCAACAGCAGTATCAACGAAGGCAATTTAGATACGCGAGGAACGAACGAAAAGGGGCTGATATACAACACCCTATCACTGTTGACGCTGGCGACTTATGGTTACACGAAGGGGAACATGGTTTGGAATGAGTCTGACGGCTGGTACGGGCTGATGGATGGCGACACGAATTACACCCGCCGCCCCACCTATTATGGCATCAAACTATTGACTGATGACGGCGGCGGCGAAGTCAAGACCGTGAGCGGGTTCGATAACACCAAAGTGTGCGCGTTCGCGCTTCAATCCGGCAACTACGTCAAACTTTTCCTGGTCAACCGGGCGGAGGCAGACGTTACCGTTAAAGCCACCGTCGTCACCGGACTGCCTTCTTACACGACCGATTCACAAACCTTCACGCGCAAAGTCGCGGCGGCATGGAACGGAGGCGGCATCTATTATCCCGGAGATGTTTCGCTGGGTACACTCAAATCCGGCTTCGTTCTGTCTGCCGATACCGTTACCGAACTTATTCTGGACACGGGTACCATCGCCCAGAACACCGGATCGACACTGACGGCGAGCGCGAGTGCCGCTCCCGCCTCGGTAAACTTCGCCACGGAGGGGACATTCGACTGGGTGCACTGGGGCGATGGTAGCGTAAGCAGCACCAGTCACGGCCTAAACCGCAAGAGCGGCGCGAATAAGATCAGCGACTTCACCGTTCTGAACGGCTCCAACACGGATGTGTTCGCGGTTACGAATGGTACCTCATCGGTCTCCTGGACGGGCGGCAATCCGACAGCGAGCGCGACGAATATCGTGAAAGGGGTGAGTATGTACCGATGGTGGACGAGCGGGGTCGGATTCCGTATCACCGTACCGGCAGACACCACGGCTCGGACGTTGAAATTGTACGCTGGTACGAACAATTCGAACGGGCGATTGACGGTTTCGCTCTCGGGTGGGGGTACGACAGCGCAAACAATCAATCATTCCGGACTGGGATACGAAAAGAAGGACGCCTGTTTTACCGTGAATTATAAAGCCGCATCGGCGGGACAAACGCTTACGGTGGAGTTCGTCAACACCGACAACCTGGGGGGGTATTCCCCGTCCGAGACTCGCCTCTTCGGCGCGACAGTGCAATAAACGATGAGGTGAGCCGATCCACGATTGCCGCACTGGCATGGACCGGCTCACCCTTCGGAGGCGGGCGCGAATGATTTCCGTCCCCTCTTGACAAAGTGCACAACATGCGATAAAGTTAGGCACAATCGTTTTTGCATGACGCACTTCGATTGGCTGAACACAAATGCGAGACGTGGCAACGAAGGCGATTTCAATACGCGAGGTAGCGGCTCGGGCGGGTGTGTCCCCTGGCACAGTTTCCCATGTCTTGAATAACAACATCTCCGCACGGATCGCGACGTCGACCCAGGACCGGGTTCGTTCCGTCGCCATCGAACTCGGCTATCGCCCGAACCGCTACGCCCGCTCTCTCGGACGCCGCAAGACGGATACCATCGGACTGTTGATCTCGGGGCTACGCAACCCGTTTTTCGTGGAACTGTTGGAAAACGCCGAACACGCCGCGTTGTTCGCCGGTTTTTCGGTGCTACTCGATACCGCCCCTTCGGTACAGGGAACATATAAGGTACATGCCCCGATCCGCTCCGCCTGGCCGGTGGACGGCGCACTGGTCTGGTCCTGGAACGTGCAGAGTGCCGCCGAGTTTTTGGGGACGCAAGCCGACTCCTTACCGCTCGTTTATATCGGTTCCAACCGCGCCGACGACAGCGACTGGGTGTCGTTCGATTATGAAGTGGGCGGCCGTCTCGCGGCGGAACACCTTCTGGAGCGGGGGTACCAACGGATTGCGCACATCTCGCCTTATCCGAATGGTAACGAGCGACAGGAGCCGCGCTTCCTCGGGTGCCGGAGCGTCTGCGAGGCGGCGGGGGTGCCGCTCACGGAAATCATCACCGGCGGCGAGGAGACGCGTCGCGCCGGTTTACGCGCCGCCCTGGAGATCGCCGCGATGCCGAAGGGGTCGCGTCCCGACGCCGTCTTTTGTCATAACGATGTGCTGGCAATCGGTATTTACAACGGACTGATTCGCGCCGGTTTACGTGTGCCCGAGGACATGGCGGTACTCGGATTCGACGGCATTGAAGAAGGGCGCGAGTTGCCGCAGGTCCTGTCTACAGTGCACACCGACACGGTAGAATTGACCCGCGTGGCAATGCAACTCCTTCTGGGGCGTATCAACAGCGAGGGGAGCACTCCCCCCGAACATATTGTGTTGCAGCCAACTTTGACGGTCGGGGAAACGACCTGAATGTAGGATGAACATACGATGAATATTTAACGGAAAGCACAACCGTTATTGCTAAGCGTTATGGCGATAACTTTTTCAACGACGTGGGACTGCGAAATGCCCATACCGATTGCGAGTCAGTCAACCGTACTAAACAAGGAAGTAAAGTTAATGAAAAATAGTCACCGACGAATAGGTTTTACATTGATCGAGTTGTTAGTCGTGATAGCGATAATAGCTATCCTCGCCGCGATACTTTTTCCCGTGTTCGCACAAGCGCGGGAGAAAGCGCGACAAACATCCTGCCTGTCCAACGTTAAACAGATCAGCCTTTCGTTGATCCAATATACGCAGGACTATGACGAAACATACCCGATGAAACAGTACGACGGTCCGGGAATCAGTTGGGAGCAGAGTCGCGCGAACAACTGGCGTGCACTGACTTACCCATACCTGAAAAGTTATGCGGTTTACACCTGCCCCTCAAATCCAGATAACGACAAAAAGGTAAATCCCGGTTGGTATAACCCGTGGTTCAATATCTCTTACCAGGCGAACCGGTTCGGAGTCATCGGTGATCCGAGCGAGGACCCGACCTATGGTGTCGTCACACTCGCATCCGTGGATTCGCCTGCCAGCCTGATTGCTGTCGCCGAGGTGTGGGACGGGCAGAAAAAATTCGATTGGGGCAACGCTTCCGCATGCTATGACGGTGATTTCAATTGGGACTGGGACGGTCACCGATACAGCCATTTCGTCCATCAGACCGGATTCACGAACTACTGTTTCGCAGACGGTCATGCAAAAGCCATGCGACCTTCGCAGACGATTAAGGACGGGACGCGGAAGATGTGGGATCGTACCCAGCCTACCGCTCCACCGAGCGGTAACCTGATCGAAATGACGAAAGCCGCCGAAGCCCGTGACCGCGGTGATAACAAATAAGGGAGCAGTTATGCGTAGCAGAATCTCATTCCGGTTCACGCTTCTTGTTCCAGCGTTAATCAGCATTGTGCTTCTCGCCGGATGCAGCGAGAAGCACAATGCTCCTAGCACCGGCGCGTCAGGCAAAGCACCTTCGGCAGAAGAAATCAGAAAAATACAGACCCAGAGTGCGTCACAAGAAGCCGCGATGCGTGCGTCCGACGCCCGATCCCGGAACTCAAATCCGTAATGCTACATTTCCTTTGCGGCGGAGTTGCCCTGACGTTTTCAGGTATCGGGGTACACTCGCGACGCTCGCCGTTGTCAATTTCTAGCGCGGCGCAAAAACGGACGCAATGACCGCCGCATCAGAGGTCATTATGGACCCGAACCGTGACCTCAAATAATAACGGCATCGACATGCTTGTATTCGTTCCGGATGATGTGAAGGATAATTTTTTGGTAATCTCACAACGTTTCG
>JACMMA010000216.1 GCA_014379275.1 Armatimonadota bacterium
TCGTTCGACAGCGTTTCCACGCTCGCGCACGAACTCGGCCACGGCTACCATAACCTGTGTCTGGCGGACCGGACCCCTCTGCAGTCCGGCACCCCGATGACACTCGCGGAAACCGCGAGCATCTTCTGCGAAACCATCGTCAAAGAAGCGGTGCTGAAAACGGCGGGTGAAGCGGAGCAGGTGGCGATCCTCGAAGCGTCTTTGCAGGGGCAGTGTCAGGTGGTCGTGGATATTACCAGCCGGTTCCAGTTCGAGGAAGCGGTGTTCGAACGCAGACGTGAACGCGAGCTTTCCGTGGAGGAGTTCTGCGCCCTGATGACCGACGCGCAAAAAGATACCTATGGCGACGGCTTAGACGAAACCCGGATGCATCCGTTCATGTGGGCGGTGAAAGGACACTATTACGGCTCGACGTTCTACAATTTCCCGTATATGTTCGGCTTGCTGTTCGGTCTGGGATTATACGCGCAATACCAGGTGGAAGGGGAATCGTTCCGCCCGCGCTACGACGAGCTACTGTCGCGCACCGGGATGAGCGACGCGGCAACTCTCGCGGACGGGTTCGGGATCAATATCCGGGACGAAGCGTTCTGGAAAAGCAGCCTCGACTTGATCGGACAGGACATCGAAAAATTCGTCGCGCTAACCGCCCCGGAAATCTAACCGCCAAGACGCCAAGTTCGCCAAGGGAAGAGAAGAGGTAAAATAGATTTTAAAGTCGGGGCTTGCCTGTGTCGTTGAGTCGCCTCGTAACGAGCGAAGCATGAACCTCGAAACCCTCCTCTCCTTCTTTTACCTTGGCGAACTTGGCGTCTTGGCGGTTAGATTTCCGGGGCGGTTAGAAATCTTTACCAGCGGATCTTGCCGACGGCGGCGATGACGACGAGCAGGACCGAGACGGCGAACAGGATTAGCGAAACGGGGGCGAAGAGGAGGTCCGTGCCGGTGACCAGGAGCGAAAGCGCGGCGCCGACGAGGATGCTGCCGCCGGTCACCCATTCGACCTTGACGCCGCGCTTGTAGCCGACCGCTCGCAGAACGATCTCGCCGAGAATGCCACCGATGACCGGGGCAGCGAAGAAGATGAAAAACCCGATACGCTGTAACAATATACCCGCGATTCCCCCGGAGACGATTCCGGCGACGATGGCAAGCACGAACCGTTCGGGACGGATCTGGAACAAAGGGGACCCGCCGAGATTCGCGCAGTTCCGGCAGAGCATTCCCACCGGACCGGGTACAAGACAGTCCGGGCAGATGGGGGTCGCGCAACGAGCACAGGCAAGCGCGGTTTGTACTTTGGGGTGGCGGGCACAATAAACGGGCTCGGTAGGCACGGCAGGGTTGTCTCCTTTTCGAGTGTACGACGCCGATAATTTAGGGGAGCAACGTCAAGTTTCCTTCCCGCCTATCGCGCCACAGCGTCTAGTCTTTATGTCCTGTTTTTTTGTCCTGCCCAGCCGGGACCCCCCAGAGGGTACCCGGTTGGTCCCGTCTGGGCAGGACAAAAAAACAAATCGTATAAAAAAATGAGCAGTGAATCATCACATAGCGTCGCCGGGGGATGGCTGGGCGCGTATTACTATGAAAGCCGGACCCGTACCCCCGTACGTTTCGAGGCGACATTCGCCCGCCTCACTGGCGAGCAGGGAAGCGGCGAGCGGTTCGGCGGTTCGATCCTCGACGACGAAGGCGGGAGCGGTTCGGCGGTCGTCTCGCACGGCGTCCAGCAGGAAAACTTCGTCCGTTTTGTGAAAGTGCCGAACCCACCTGCGCCGGGCCTGTTTCCGGCGAACTACGTCGGGACGTTATCCGAAGACGGGCGCGTTATCACCGGGCACTGGAAAATCACGCTGGGCGAAAGCCGCCGGGGGCGTGCCCGTGAGATCGTCGGTACCTGGGAAGCGCGCCGCCTCTGGCACGCGAGCGACGACGAGACGAGCCGGGAGGCGGGGGCGGAGAGCGAACTAACCCCGGCGAAATGAAACTTGTCTCCGCAAACCCCCGAAAGAGGGCGACAAAAAATGAACGACTTATTCACGCTAGATAACTACAAGGGGAGCCGCTACGACGAAAACATCGAGAGCGACCTGTTGCGTGAGATCAAGCGACTACCAGATGCACCGGGAGATGTCATTGGTCAGGTTATCCGATCACACTTCCCGGAAACGAAGTTCACGCTGTTGTTGCACTGGCTACCTGAGCAAGGGGAAGATATTTACCGTGTCTTGATGGACGACTTGCGGATCGCGGTCCTGGAAATCCCGCGCCGTGCGGATGTCATTCCTGCCGAAGTGGTGGTTGAAATCATGGACGCTCGGTCCTGCGGAATACGCTCCCGGCATACCGTCCCGAGGTTTTCAGTGGCGGTCAAGCTGATGGAGGGCTTGCTACGTGAATCGCGGGAAGCGGAGCAAAGACGCAACAAAGAGAGTGCGCCCGCCGGGCCATTGCCACCGATCAATACCGTTGGTCTGATCAAACAGGGCAATTCGGCGGGGTGGTATGTTCGAATTCAGGACGAGAGGCAGTCCACGGGTGGATATTTCGTGTTTCTCAACGACTCACGCGATTTCTCCGGGCAGTCTGCTAACGCCGTGGGCTACGACGATTGGGTTTTGGAGAGCGAATTGGGCGCCTACATGAAAGAGCGCGAATGGGTGATCGAATGGGATTAAGTCGATGAAGAAAACTGTCGTAACCTCGCCTTCCGTACGCTTGAGGGTGCCTGCGATCCCGGAAATGCGACTGTAGATCCGGAATCGCTCTACCCGTTGCAGTTGTGATATCTGTCCGGCTGTGACGCGCCGCTATCGGAATTGTCCGCAGGCGATTTGTGTGTCGCCTGTCGGCAAGAAGAGCACTTAGAGCAAATCGTGCCGCTGTGCCTCAATTTGCTCAAAGAAAATCCGATAGCGGGCGAAAGTTATGAGGGGGAAGTTGCTGTTGCGCTATGTGCTGTCCGCCGCTGGTATTGGGCGATGAATCCGGATCAGCTAACTCAATTGTTTGCGATTCTCGAACCTGCATTCGTCCGATACGGTGAAGACGAGTTGAAACCCGAACTTATCAAGAACTGAACGCGTTACGAAATGAGCCGAATAGTAAAAATGTATGCTGAAAGAGCGCCCCAAGCCAGATGTGCTATGTTGGCGAAGGTGGTACGGGAAGCGTGTGTCTTGTCGGGCAGCGAATCTCTAACTGTCGCCGAGGAATTCTATTGTGGAATGCATGACGTGCATAACACGTTGACCCTTGTACTCCGCGACGACACGGTCTCCCAGAGTTATGAGAATGCTTGCCGTGACCACTCTATCCGTATTGCGTTGACAGAAGAGTAAATGCGAGATTCGACCGACAATATCTGTGCGCCGCATTTCATACTCTAGGCAAGGCAATAATGAGTTTTTCAATCTATCCCGATACGCGCGTGACGGACGATTGTGGGGTCATAGGCATAGTAGATGTTGAACAATATCATACGTTCATAGGGAAAAGTGGATCGCACGAGGAGTTCATGGTCCACATTCATTCGGCAATCGAAGATGGTATTGGTCTTGTCTGGGGCACGGGGCGTGAGGACGTGTGGCGCATCTCGATCCGGCGTGGGTCGAGTAACCTCGAGGGGTATCGCTCTTTCGAAAGTATGTTGCACCTACATAGTGGTAATCTATTAGTCTTGGATTTCGACACCATGTTAGTAGAGTCTGAGAGCGGGGAACTGAGCGCGACCAGTCTGAACATCGTCGAGACCGACTTGAATCCCGGGTCATATATTTGCCGGGTAATTCAAATGTATGACCACAGCGATTTAGATGACGATCCCAATTTGCGTGTCGCCGACTTTGTCATCGAATTGCAAGCGGCAGCAACAAACGAAAACACTGCAAGAAATACGAAAGCGATACCGTGGCTGTAGTAAAGCAGAAATAGCCAGCGTGTATGCAGTGGTGGGCGCGGTTACTTTCCGGCGTAGAGTAGGGCGGATGCGGCGCCGACGAGTAATAGTGCGCCTGCGAAGCGCACGGCGTAGGTGAGGCGACCTTCGTCGCCGTCGAGGCGTCCGGGAAGGGCGGCGTTTACGGCGAGCAGGAAAAGACCCGAGAGCATGGCGAAGACGTTGACGAGCACGACGCCCTGCGAACGCTTGAATGCTTCCCCGATGCAGTAGACGCCGATCACGAGGAAGACGCCCGTTAGGGTCGCGCCCAGCCGCCCGCGCCAGTGGCTCAAGGCGCTGCGAAGCTCGACGCGGTTCTCCCGCTGCCGGAGCAGGAACGGCAGGCCGACCGCCGCAATCCCCCACGACACGAAAACCGTGGTCCATCGCGCCCCGAGGCTGACCGTCGCCGCGCCGAACAGGAGATCCGATACCGCGAAGACCGGTACGATGACGCCCGCCATCAGCGCGACCGGACGTTCTCCCAACGCCTGCCAGCGTAACTTCTTGTTATACGCGATGCCGAGCGCACCGAGCGTCGCCACTGCGAGCCAGGCATAGACCTGCGGCGGGAATCGTTCCTGTGTCGTCGCGAACCCCAAAAATGGCACATAGGCGAGAAACGGCAGGTAGAAGTTTTTCAGGGGCCAGAGGGAACCGACCACGGAAATATCCGCGCGGTAGACGCTGCGCAGATACAGGACATTTCCCAGAAGGTTCACGAACACCAGCGTGACCAGGAGCACTGCCGCGTTCGCGTCGAAGCGGGGCGCGGTCGTTCCCGGCAAGAGCAGGAGGAGCGGAGACAGTACCGCGCCGCCAAGAAAGCGGAGTGCGAGAAACGGCTCCGGCGAGGAGACCGCATAGCGCGCGGTCCATTTTTGCGAAAGGTCCAGCGCCGCGAACGCCCCCGCCGCACACAGTGCGAAGGCGAGGGCGTCGGTCGGAAGCGAAAACGATTGCGGCATTTGCCGATTGTACCCGGTCGGGAAGGGGACAGGCTCGGGAGGCCGCCCCGGATTAGGTGGTTCGCATCTTAGTTTACCGTGGCGTGGGTTTACCGTGGTCCTTTTTAACGCAACTTATTTCCTTACCCGTAAGGAACTCGCCCCGTGACTAGGTAGTCGAGACGTTCGGCGGCGTTCGCGCAGTGATCGCCGACGCGTTCCAGATAGTGCGCGACGAAAAGCAGGTGCGACGCCGCGACACTCCGGGGCGGGGATTCGATCATGCGGTGCCGCAGCTCGGTCTGCGTTTCCCGGTACAGGATGTCCAGTTCGTCGTCGCGCTCGATCACGGTCTGTGCCGTCACCGCGTCATCGTTGGCGAACGACTCCGCGGTAGCCCGCAGGAGTTCCAGCGCGATCGTGCCCATGCGCTCGGTTTCCACCGGCACCGGCATCTGTCCAGGGCATTTCATCAGGCGGATGACGACGCGGGCGATGTTGACCGCGTGATCCCCGATCCGCTCGACATCGGTCGTGACTTTGAGCACCGTACCGACGAAACGCAGGTCGTAAGCGACCGGTTGTTGCGTGCCCACAAGACAGATGGCTCGCGTCTCGATACAGCGGTCAAGCTCATCCACCTCGGCGTCGCGCTCGATCACCGACTCCGCGAGCCCGGTATCGCCCGTGTGCAACGCCGTCATGGCATCTTTGAGCATATACCGTGCGAGATCCATCATCCGGATCAGGTCACTACGCAGGGCGTCAATACCCCCATCCAGTCGCCGCCGGGTCAGTGCTTCTGCAACTGCCGGTGCAGGTCGTTCTAAAATTGCTGTCATTCGTTTTCTGCTGTGTCGGCTTCCGTCGCCGTCTCCCCGTCATATTTTCGGCTACAATCGAGCCGTTCGCACAGGGTAGAAATCGAGTTTGTGTCCACCCGGTAACATAAATTTTTACCGTAACGCGTCATCGCGACCAACCCGGCGTGCCGCAACTCCTTCAGATGGTGCGACAGTGCGGACGGTTCCTTGCCGCCTTTGCCCGTCAGGGCGCAGGCGATCTCCGAAACGGTGGCGCCATCGAGCGTCGTCTCGTCCTCGATTTTCGGGGTCGCTTCCCAGGCGAGTAGGAATCCGATCACGGCGAGGCGGGTCGGATCGCCGAGCGCTTTGAAGCGTTCCGCATCCAGGGCGAACTGCTCCGCATCCCACGGCGACTGCGGCCCGCCGTCGTCACGCCGCTTGCTCTTCGCTTCTTTTCCGTCTTTTGGCAACGCTGTTAAACCTTTATAGGCGAACACTTGAATATATGTCCACATGTTATCCTGTAGACGAACACTTCGCAAGTGGGCGAACTGCCGGCGCGGCGAATCACCGGTATAATGGTAGCCATACACTTTATGCGGACATTCTCGCGCCCGTTTCTCCTGCTGCTGTTTGTCGCCGCCGCCTGTTGCGCCGGTATACCGGCCTCGTTTTTATGTTTATCTGCTTTGCCCGCCCGCGCGCAAGACACGGACAATGTTTTCACCGGGCACGTCGTCGCGGTCACCGCGGGCGATACGATGGACGTGCGCGTCGGCGATGATTGGACGGTCACGGTGCGTCTGCACGGGGTCGAGTGTCCTACCCGCCCCCGCCTGTTGCGGGAAACCGCTACCCGCTACACATCGCGCCTGGTGCTGGATACCGATGTGCGGGTCGCGGTGCGCGGCACGGCGTCGCGCTCTGTGGTTTATGGGGAGGTGTTCCCCGGGTCCGGTGGCGAGAGCGTTAACTTCAAGCTCGCCCGTGACGGCGTCGCTACCTGGGCGAGGGAGTATGCCGCGCAACGGACCGACCTGGGGAACGCCGAGGCGTACGCGAAGAGCGCCCGGCGCGGGCTCTGGGGCTCGGACGACGGTTCGAACATCGCCCTGCCCGCGTCGGCCGCGGACGCGAAGCGGCGCGAAGCGGAAGCGAGTGCGGCGGCGAAGGCCGCACGGGTGCGCGAGCGACGCCCGGAGCCCGATGTTACGAAGCCCGTCCTTCCGGAACCGGAGCTATTGCCGGAGGTCGCTCCCGTCGAGCCGTCGCCGAGACCGACTCGCGAACCCGATCCCGTACGAGTCGCCCCGGACGCCGCCGCCACTACTATTTTTTCCGCACCGCTCATCGGAGGTATCTCGGTCGGGGTGCTTGCCTTTCTTTCGCTTGTCGCCTACGGGGTCGCGTACAGCCTGCCGTTTGCCCCGAAGCGACTCGTGTGCCAGGTCGCCCTCGCGCTCATTGCCGGTGCTCTGGGGGCGATGGCGTTCGCGCTTCCCGCGGCAGGCTGGCAAAAAACGCTCGGCGAGGGGACTACCCCGGCGCCTCTTCTGGTTGCCTCGATCGGCCCGCTTGTTGCGGTACCGCTTCTCTGGGTCGGGTTTGTCATCATCCGATCCGCGGCGCGGTTGCGCGGTGCGGCGGCGGACCCGCGCCGCGCCGAATCCGGCTCCGTCAAACTACACGGCACCGCCCGGTCCGTCACGGGAAAACTCGTCCGCTCGGAGATCGGTCGCGTCAAGGGGTTGTATGTGCGCGAGGTAACGGCGCGGTATACCGCGGAAGCGGAAAACGGGAAACGGAACGCTTCGCCGCGCTGGGTCACGGTGCGTGACACGGCGGGCGCGGTGGACTTCGAGATATTCTCATCCGCGGGCGACGGGACTGGGTCCGCGCTGGTTCTCGCCGCGCAGGAAGAGGGAGCGCCCCAATCCCTCGCCCCGGCACGCTGGATTCCGTATCACGTCGCCCGCTTTTACAACGAAGTGCCGTCCGCCGCCTGGTTCGCCACGGCGTACGAGGGCGACACGCGCACCGAAGTGTTTTTCGTGCCGAACGGCGCGACACTCACGGTCTGGGGGAGCCTGTACACGCTCGCCGCTTCCGCCGCGGATATCCCGGTCATGCCTGCGCCGCGGGTCGCATCGGATAGCGCACTCGGGGCTTTGCTCATCTGCGACGGTCCCGAGGCGCGCGCGTACGCGGGACGCGGCGTTGACTCGCTACCGTTCGGTATCGGTTGGGGACTGGTCGGCGGCGTTTGCGCGGCAGGCGCGTTCTGGGGAGTGCTACAGGATGGCGACATGGCGCGGCGATCCGCGGTCGCGTCGCTGGCCGTCGGGCTGGCGGTGTTGGTTTTGCTCGCGATCCGGCGCGGCTCGGTGCTCGCCCGCAATGCGTACCGGGAGGAAAGAGGAGGGGAGACTGACCCGCTTCGCCGACCGGCAAGCGCGGTCTGGAAACGCTACGGGCGTACCTTCCCGGGTTCGCTGATCGCCCCCGCGGTGGGCGATTAGCGCGATTTGCTACGCCACCGCTGGCACAACTCTTTCGCCGCCGCGTCCCAGTTGCCGTACTCGAATGTAAACCCGCTTTGCTGAAGACGTGTCGGCACCACGCGGCGGCTTTTCAGGATCAGCTCGGATTCCGTTTTCAAAACCCGTGCGCCGATCTCCAGCATCCAATCGGTCGCCGGTAAGCCGAGTGGCATGCCCCACGCATCGCGCAGTAGTTTCATAAACAGGGCATTCGGCAGGGGATTGGGCGAGGCGAGATTGACCGCGCCGCTCATGTCCGGATGGGCGAGGAGATGCAGAACCGCGCGCACGAAGTCGGCTTCGTGAATCCAGGAAACGTACTGCTTCCCGTTGCCGGAGGTCCCGCCGAGTCCGAGACGGACCAGCGTCAGAAGCGTGTCGAAAACGCCCCCCTTGTCTGGCGACATCACCATCGCGGAGCGCAGGGCGACCTTGCGCGTCTGCGGCGTCCGCGCCTGGTCCAGCGCGTCCTCCCACGCCTTCGCGACCTCAATGCTGAACGCCCAGACGTTCGGCACGTTCGGCTCCGTCCCGCCGATGACGCCGGAATACTCGCCGTTTGCCGCGTCGTAGCGGTGGGCGTAGATGGTCGCCGTACTCATTTGTAGCCACACCGGGGGGGGATGTTTCGCCTGCGCGATCGCCTCACCGATGGTTCGCGTCGAATCCACCCGCGACGACAGAATGACTTTCTGGTTTTCCGGGGTGTACCGACAGTTCACGCTCCGCCCCGCGAGGTTGATGACCGCGTCCACGCCGTCTATCTCCGTCGCCCAGTCGCCGATGGTGCGCGCGTCCCAAGGTACGATACGCCATGGCACATTTCGATACCACTGCGGCAACGCCTCCTTCGGACGCCGCGACAAAACCGTCACCGAATGCCCTGCTTCCCCCAACGCCCGCGCCAGAATAGTGCCGACCTGCCCGCTTCCCCCCGCCAGGACGACTCGCATTTTTTTCATGTTAGCATTGTATAGGAGCGTGTTCGATACTAGCAAGGGGGCATCTAGGCGGATCAAGCCCGCACAAAACAGATGCCAGAAATCGAACATCGAAAACAACTGCGTATCTTTTGGACGGAACCTATTGACATGCCGGTTTTTGTGTGCTAATCTTTACGCATATAGGGTTTGTCGCTTCGCGAAGGGGAAATGCAACCATGCCA
>JACMMA010000217.1 GCA_014379275.1 Armatimonadota bacterium
AAGATCGCGAGGCCGATCACGCCGGCCTGGGCGACGTCGCGGTTGGAGAGCCCGTTGATGCCGAGGAAGTCGCCGGAGTCCTCGCCGTCGGGGTCGACGTCGGGGTAGCCGGGCGCGGCCTGCCCGAGCGCGGGCGCGCTGAAGAGCGCGCCCAGCGGCAGCTGACCCAGCACCAGCGACGCCAGCGCGAAGGAACCGACCATACGAGCAGACCGACCGCCCCAAAATCTGGTTTTCGTCATATCCCAAACTCCTTGTACATAGGTGTCTTCTGGTAAGCCGTATCTCAATGGTCCACCGACACACAACCTTTACGGCGTCAGTATACCCAAACTTTGCCAGTTTGTGAAGTAAAATATACGATCTCAGGAGAAATGAATTTATGTTGCCAGGCAATCTTCCTCTTGCGACGCATTCCGAACCAGCGTTCGACGCAGGAGGAGGGCCTACTTCTGTAGAATGTCTCCGTAAAATTGAGGAGCCATCTATGATCGAACCCACCGCGATAACTCCCGTCACAAGCATCGTTTCCGTGCAGGTCGGTCAGCCCCAGACGCGCACCGATGATTCCGGCAAGAAATGGACCAGCGCAATCGGTAAATCTGCCGCCCCCGGTCCCGCGATGTTGCGACGCGAGAATCTGGAAGGAGACCGGCAATCGAACCGCAAATATCACGGCGGGCCGGATAAGGCGGTCTGCGTGTATGCGAGCGAACACTACCCGCTCTGGCGTCAGGAGTTTGACAAACCCGAGCAACCTTTCGGATCGTTCGGCGAAAATCTGACCACCAGCGGATTGACTGAGGAGGGTGTCTGCATCGGAGATGTATATCGCGCGCCGTCCGGCGCAATGATCCAGGTCTGCCAACCCCGCGTGCCCTGCGCGAATGTGCGCCGCTTTTGGGGCGCGGCAAGGCTGCCGGTTCGGATGGAAGAGACCGGTTTTACCGGTTTTTATTGCCGCGTTATAGCCGAGGGCGAACTAAGTTCCGAAGATGTCCTGACGCGGATCGAACGTCCCTGCCCCGATTGGACCATCGCCCGCGTCAACCGCGCCTTCTATTCCAAGGCAACCGACGCAGTCAAGGCCGAGCGCCGCGCCATCATCGCTATTGAGCCACCGCTCTCCTCCGAATGTGTCGCCCATCTACGAAAGTTGGGTGTTTGAAGGATTCAACCACGGAGGCATTTATCACCCGCAAGTGTGCCGCTGTTTTTAAGCGCTGGCTTAGCATGATGTTTGCAGATAGGATATAATAAGGGGAATCCCCAATCCTTTTTGCGTGTCTCAATTTATACGATAAACCGGCATTGCCGCCTCGATGTGCGGCAATGCCGGTTACAAAAGCGATTTGTTTGGCGTATATACTATAGTCAGCGTTATTTTAGCGGCGACGGAAAGCGCGAAACCGTCGTCGTTTTTTATTCTTTATTTGCGAAGGGAGTTTTAAGAACTATGCAAGCCTCTATTATTGGCGGCGGCGGACGCCGCGAAATTAATCTTGTTTGTCCGTCGTGCAATCACAATTCACAGGTGCCACCGTCGGCGATTGCGCGTAATAATTTCTTCTGTGCGGGTTGCGGAAAAAGCCTCGATCTGTCCCAGGTATTCCGACAGCTGTCTAACGGCGAGGGTGGACCGGCCCCGCAACGGGACCGAAGTGATTCCCGCTATAAATCCGCCCGTAAAGGCCGTCGATAAATTTCGAAAGCCGGGTCGGATACAGGAACGGTGCGTCCCTGTATCCGACCCGGCTTTTTTGGTGGTATCCTAACGGCAATTATGGACGAGAAACGAAAACGTGCGATGACAACCGGCGTGATTGTCGGTGCAGTCGCGGTCGGCTTACTGGTATTGGCGAAGCGCACACCCCGCGAGAAGTGGAGAGAGACGATGGTGCGCGTGATCCGCGATGGCATGCGTTTGGCCCGGATGCGGTATGGCATTGTCGCGGGACCGCTCTTTGATGTCGCCGAACGCATACTCGAACGCATCGAGGAAAACTTTTCGGCAAATGACGTCCCCAAAATCGCCTAGATGGATCGCCCCGCGAAAATCGGCTGGTATACCGGGGTGGCTTTTTCAAACCCGGCACGATTTATGCTTGAAACCCTTACGAGAAGGGGTAAACAGGCAGCAGCGATGAAGTTTTCATTTTGGTTCGGTCGGAATAAACCTAAAGAGGTTGATACAGCAGTAACGGCAGCAGTCGTGTCAGCGTCCCCCATCTCACCACAGAAGGCCCCGGCAGTCTGGCGCGTGGCGCCGCCGCCTACGCCGGTCCCGGTCAATCCTGCGGTCCGGGCGATGGAGACGGCTCTCGCCGCACTCGTCTATCGCGTGACGGAGACACTGACAAGCACTGACGTGTACCTTCCGGCATCCGACCTTCGGGAGCGCGGCAGTCGCGCCAATAGTACCGCCCTATGCGAGGCGACAGATCGCGCTGCTAGGGAACTCGTGTCATGCGCCGACATCAAGCACCCGGAACGTTACGTCGTACAAACGGCGGAATTTGTTTCTGCTCTACGAGGTGCTGAACACGCCGCATTGCTCCTGCGTCTCCTCTGCGCAGACGGCGCCAATGCCGCCGTGATCCCGCTCATCCGACGCGTCTCCGATTTATGCGAACGTATCATTCGTCATAGCGCGAGGGTCTTGGAGTCTCCTGCCGCCGACGTGTTCACATGGAGCAATTCCGTGGTTGCCGGGCAGAACGAAGCGCAGACGGCTGTTCATAAAGCACTCACTTTACTGGACAAGGAATCGGCTTCTCTGACGCCGACCGCGCGAAAAATGACGCGGGCGGCGATTTGGACGATGGAAGTCGCCGCCGAAACGATCGCGCATGCCGCCCTGGAATGTCGCGGGGTCGTTCTTCCTTCTCCGGTAGCCTCCCGCGAGCCAAAGTACGAAGCGAACCGGTATGCTTCCAGCGCACGTTACAATGATTTCGCCCGTGTGTGGTAGTTTCGGTTAGCGATATGATCCCGGTACTTTTCGGCTTCACGCTTGACCCTGCCGCCGCGATGGTGCGGCTAGGAGCGCACCTTTGTAGCTTTCATGCCGTGGCGGACCCGCGAAACGGGATTTGATCCGTGCCTGGAGCGGGCAGAAACTACGGCGAGCATGAGAATGGTCAGGCGGCTTCTTTGGGGATCTTTATCATACTTTCCTTGTTTCCGAGCCGACGCTCCGCTTCCTCCTCCAGACGGTTGATCGCTGTTTGTACGCGTTCCGTGAGTTCCGCGAGG
>JACMMA010000218.1 GCA_014379275.1 Armatimonadota bacterium
GAAGACTCGCTTTTGGACGCCAAAACGAACAACTACTGTGTCGCGGCAGTTTGGGGCGAGCCGGTATCCGGCGTGTCGGTCGCCGACGTTTCCACCGGGGAATTTTTGGTCACCGAGATCCCGTCAGGTTCCGGGCTGGATAAAGTCGTCGAGGAGATCGGGCGCCTTTGCCCGTCCGAATGCCTCGTGCCGGAGGGGATGGATGAGTTAGCGGACGCGATTCGCGGCCATTGCCCTGCGACTATCACCCGGATGGCGAAGCGCGAACTGCCCCGCGACTCACGAACCGCATTGCTGGACCACTTCGGCACGACGACGCTACGCGGATTCGGATGTGACGAGTACTCGGCGGGACTGGACGCGGCATCCGCTTTACTCGTTTACCTGAAGCAGACACACCTCGGCGCAGTCGGACATATCCGCACGATGGCGACCTATTCGACCGGCGACGCGATGGTACTTGATGCGGCGGCACGGCGCAACCTGGAACTGACGTCCGGCCTCGCGGACGGTTCGAAAAGTAAGTCGCTACTCACGGTATTGGATGCAACACAAACGTCGATGGGCGGGCGGTTGCTGAAAAAGTGGCTCGATGCCCCCCTTCTTTCCGTGGAGCGGATCAATCACCGGTTGGACATGGTCGAATCGTTCGCGTCGGACCCCCTGGTGCGCGGCGATGTCCGCGACACGCTCCGGGGCGTCTCCGATCTGGAACGGCTCATTGCGCGCCTTTGCACCGGCACGGCAAACGCCCGCGACCTGGTCGCCCTCCGCGGTTCGTTAGAAAAGGTGCCGGAAATCGCCGCCCATGCCGCGGTGCTGGAAATGCCCGCGATCCGCGCACTATGCGTCGAGATGGACGGTCTACCGGAACTCACCGGCCTATTGGCGAGCGCGATCACCGACGAACCACCGCTCTCCCTTCGCGAGGGCGGCATCATTCGCGACGGATATGACGCCGACCTGGACGAACTGCAAGGCATCAAGCGCGGCGGCAAAGGCTGGATCGCGGAACTCGAAACATCCGAGCGGGAAAAGACGGGGATCAAGTCGCTCAAGATCGGCTATACGTCCGTGTTCGGCTACTTCATCGAGGTCACCAAGTCGAACCTTGCCCATGTTCCCCCCTCCTATATTCGGAAGCAAACCACCTCCACGGGGGAACGGTATATCACACCCGAACTCAAGGAGATGGAGGCGAAAGTATTAGGCGCGGAGGAAAAGATCGTCGGGCGTGAGTATGACCTGTTCTGCGAATTGCGGGATGAGATCGCCGCGCGGTACGCGCCGTCGGTGTTGAAAGTCGCCGGGGCGATTGCCCGCCTCGATGTCGTCGCCGCGCTCGGGGAGGTCGCGCAATCGAACCGGTTCGTGCGCCCCGTGATCGACGACGGCGCGGTGATCGACATTCGAAACGGGCGTCACCCGGTGGTCGAGAAGTTGACCGGGGGCAGCGCCGTATTCATCCCGAACGACACCCTTTTGGACGACGCCGAAAACCAGGTGCATATTATCACCGGTCCGAACTCTGCCGGGAAATCTACCGTTTTGCGGCAGGTCGCCTTAATCACGCTTCTCGCGCAGGTCGGCTCTTTCGTGCCCGCCGACCACGCCCGCGTCGGGATCACGGATCGCATTTTCACCCGCGTCGGGGCGCACGATGATCTGGCTGCCGGTCAATCTACATTCATGGTCGAGATGACCGAAACCGCCGAAATTCTGAACAATGCGACGGAGCGAAGCCTGGTCATTCTGGATGAGATCGGGCGCGGCACGTCGACCTATGACGGCGTGTCTATCGCTTGGGCGGTCGCCGAGTTTTTAGCGAACCGGGGGTGCAAGACGCTGTTCGCCACCCACTACCATTTGCTGAACGATCTGGAGAAACAACATCCGAACGTCAGGAACTTCCGCGTCGCGGTCAAGGAAACCAACGACCGGATCGTGTTTCTGCGCAAGATCGTCGCCGGGGGCACCGACCGCTCCTACGGCGTTCAGGTAGCCCGCATGGCGGGACTGCCGCCCGAGGTGGTCGCCCGCGCCACCGAGATTCTGCGCGACCTGGAAAAAGAAGGCAAGCAGAAACGCGACATGACGCCGGGGCAGAACGAGGGACGGGTTTCGGTGAAAGCATCGAAGCTACAGATGACGCTTTTCGAGGCCGAACCGCACCCCGTTCTGGAGGCGGTGCGCGGCGCGGACCTGTCCACCCTCTCGCCGATTGAGGCGTTGAATCTTCTGTACCGGCTACAGCAGGAAGCGAAGGCAAGTTAGCGTCTTTCAACCTGCCTCTACGGAAAAAATCGCCTCCACACGGCAACAAAAACTACGAAAATTAATAGCACGACGGGTATTCCCAAGATGCTGAAGGCGATTTTTCGTCCCCGGGTCCATTCGTAAGCTTTTACAGTCGCGAAACGACTACCGGGATTGTGATGGCCCATTGTCTCAGAAATTGCGGCGATGGTAGCGGAATCCAGTCCGTTCAAAGACAGGAAAACGCTCTGGCGGGACGCACCGGGGATGGGCATGTCGAAAAACAAGGTTATCCAACGCCCGTTGGTGTCGATCTGCGCCCCGTGTACGTCGCACCAGGGAATCTTTACCGCCATCGCGACACGTTGCCGCTCCTGAACAAGCCTGGATATTCCCTGTATCAGGATGCCGCCGAACATGAAGAAGATACCCCACCCTTTGTAGGGTTTGAGTGCTCCGAAAAGGAGACCGCCGCTGCACACCACGTACAATAGGAAAAAGACGAAATGAACCGTT
This sequence comes from Armatimonadota bacterium, assembly GCA_014379275.1. Lineage (GTDB taxonomy): Bacteria > Armatimonadota > Armatimonadia > Armatimonadales > Armatimonadaceae > JACMIU01. The sequence goes on from JACMMA010000218.1 coordinate 2,773, forward strand.
CCCGCGATTCGCGTCAGGGGGGCGTTCCCCACCACGGCTTGCCCGTCTAGGAAGATTCCGGTGTCAGCAAATTGGAGTATTCCAGCGCAAAGCGGGAATCGCACCGCCGGGGGCAACGATGTTGGCGAGGTAGTGTTGTACCGGATGCGCTCCGCCTGGACGGGGACGGTGTTGACCAGTTGGCGCCAACTGTTACGAGAAAGGGAACTGCCGCCCGGGAGTCGGAGCAGTTCCGGGACCGGCGCATTGGACATCTCTGGCGGATTCATTGAAGCATGATAGCCCGGCGACGCAGACCATGCCATCTGCCGTCCCATTCTTCGCAAATCCGCCCCGCGTAAGTCTGGGAACAGACAAGTTGGTCTTTACGTAAAACTCCCGTGAATGTCGCCAGCGAAATAGCCTACAATGATTTGCCGCTGGATCTGCCCCACGCCGGGCGGATCGCCCTGCGGCTGTGTCGTGTGATACAGAATCGCGGCGGAGAATCGGTTCAGCCGGGTTACGAAGAAGCCTGGGAAATCGCGGCGGAGTTGAACGAACTATTGTTTCCCTGTCGTTTGGAGAATGAAGCACCGATTGATTATCAGGAGTCTGAAAGTTTAAGACAGAGCGCGGCGGTTCTGGGACGCGGTCTCGTTACCTGCGTGGGGCGTCACCGTTTGATGGATGACCGAATCGGGCAGTGTATCCGTAATCTGTTTGAATGTTTGGCGATGGGGGAGGAGGGCGCGAGATTATCGCTCCTCGCGGGAGAGAACCCGTACTCCCTCCAACGCCCTTGATGGTTATTTTTAGTCGCAACCATGCGTTGCGTGGAAATGTCGGCGCGTGCTATGATTAACTACTGGTCGTCGCTCGATTTGCCGCTTCCAAGAAGCAAGGAGTCTCCCGGATTGATGAAACGCAGGTTTTTACCTAACAATTGTTCGCTGCTTCGTGGCGTGTGTTGTGGACTGATTGCGATCGGTGCCTTGCCAGATCGCACCGCGCTCGCGGCAGTTCCGCTTCTACCCGGCGCGATACATGTGTCCCCGGCCATGCTTTCGGTCGGCGCGGACGAAGATCCCAACATGGATCCGGATTTCCTTTATTTACAGGCGTTAACACAGCAGTCGGGACGTTACCGTAAGGCGGATGGCAGCAACTTCCGCACCGCAATCAAGCTGTACGACGAAGCCCTGAAGCGACGCAAGAACTTCTACGACGCGCTTTATAACAAGGCGATCTGTCATTACCTGCTCAAGGATTACAAAGCGTCTATCGACGAGTCGACGAAGCATATCGCGTTGCGTCCGGAGATCATGCAAGCCTACGTGATCCGGGCGCAAGCGTATGTAAAAACACAGAATCTCGACCCCGCACTGGCAGACCTGAACCGTGTCGAGCAAAAACGGCCCGATCTGATGGAATACCGCCTCCGCGGTCAGATCTATTACGCCCGCGAAGCCTACGCGCAGGCGGTCCCCGATTTCGAGCGGTATGTCGCCAATAACCGGGACGGTCAAGGTCGCATTAAGCCGGCTGCAATCGGCGCGTATCTCGACCTCGGCGATGCGTACGGCAAACTGAACAGCGAGGCGAAATCGGTGGAGTCTTATGGAGCGTATATCGCCTCTTACCCGGATCCGTCGGTGCCCTGGGAGTTCCGTGGCGACAAAGAATACGACAACCTACCTTACGCCCTGGACAAACGTGGTTCCGCGTATCTCGAATCCGCCCGTAAAAACGCGGATCCCGACTCCCCCGAACTCACTCAGGCGCAGGCGGACTTCGGCAAGTACGCAGAGCTAGAGCCGCAATCGCCGACGGGATTCATCGGCCTCGGTAACGTGGCGCTGCTTCGGCGTGAGTGGGATCAGGCGGTACAAACGCTCGATAAGGCGGTGTCACTCGCCCCAGCAAACGATTCCGCTCTGGCGGCACTGGGCGAGGCGCGTCGTCAGCAATCCCTGGATCGTTTCAACGCCAACCCGACTGCCCCGGGCGCGACACCCTCGCCTGCCGTCACGGCGTCCATCGCTGGTCTACAAAAATCCGTTTCGGAGTTCGGCGAGGCGTTACAGAAGAATCCCACGAACACGCTGGCACTGCGGGGACGTGGTCTCGCGAACTCGAACCCGGCGATCGGGAACTACACACAGGCGGCGGAAGATTTCACCCGGCTCCTGACGCTACTGCCGGCGGGCGATCCCCGTATTGTGGAAGCGTATTTTAACCGCGCCTCCGCGTACTTGAATATGAATCCGCCCGTGTATGATAAGGCTATTCCCGATTTCACAGCGGCGATAGCGTCCGACCCGAAAAATACCGATGCCTACGTCGGACGCGGTGACGCTTACGCGAAGCTAGGTCAATATAACCTTGCTATCCGGGATTATGACGTCGTGATCAATAGCGCCACGACGAGTGAAGCCGCTCGCCTGAGTGCACGTCGGAACCGTGGTTACTCGTATACCGAGGTGACACCGAAGCGGTTAGATGAGGCCATCACGGACTTTACCGCGTATCTGCAAGCGAACCCCGGCGATCAAAGGGTCAAGGACGCTTTGTTCAGCGCGGAGTTGCAGCAGGGACCCGAAAAACAGCTTTCGGCGTTAACCAAACGCATCGGTGAGAACAAGAACGACGCGCAGAGCTACCTGTTGCGTGCCGCCGTGTATGATTCGCAGAAGCGCTACGAGGAAGCGATCGCAGACTATAAGATGGTCAGTAGTCTCGATCCGAACAATATCAAGGCGTATCAAAACCTGGCGTTCGACTACTCGCAGAAGGGTTTGACGGACCCGGCAAATGTCGACGGTGCGATTGCCGCGAACAGCCGACTGATTGCGCTTGAGCCGACCAATACGACGCATCTTCTGGCACGGGGTGATCTGTATGGGCTTAAAAAACAGTACCCGGAAGCCGCCGCAGACTACAAGAAGGCGATATCGCAACTACCCGAGGGAGATGCACGGCGTGCCGACGTCCAATACCTCGTCGCGAACCTGTTCCTCGCATCCGGCAATCGAGCCGCCGCGAAACAGGAGTTCGACGCCTACTTCAACACCGCAAAGAGCGATCATGCGAAGTATCTCGATGCGCTGGTTTTGCGTGGGGATTTACAGCGCGTCAACAAAAGCTATGCGGGGGCTATCACGGACTATTCGAACTATCTCGCCGCGAAGCCGGGCGATGTGAAAGTTTTGAAGGTGCGCGGGCAGTCGTACCTCGATAGCGGGGATGAAGCCAAAGCACTCGCCGATTTCGAAACAGCGACGACGACCGCGCCGGATGCCGAATCGCTGACCCTTGTGGGTTCGCTTTATTACTCGCAGGCCGCGAAAGTCGCGAATGTCGACCCCGACAAAGCACTCCCCCTGTATAAGAAGGCGACAGATTATACGGGTCGCGCCATCTCTAGCAACGCGAGCTACGCGGGTGCGTATTATTTCAAAGGACTAGCCCTCGCCGAGAATGCGGAGATCGATAACCTGACTCCCGGTGCGCAAAAGTCGCAGCGTCAGGACGCGTTAACAGCGCTCAATAAGTTCGTCGAGCTGGCACCCGGCAGCGCGCAGGTTTCGAATGCGAAATCGGTGATAACGAAATTGACCAAAGCGATCGGCGGATAATCGCACGGGATGATCCGGGTCCCCCGGCGATTCCCGGTCACGTTATTGTCGGGAGGCGCGTTGATAGATAGCACAATCCAGGTCCCGCGTCGGCGCTGGTTTTATGAAGATCACCAAACCGTGTCGGTACGTTGCGTCACAATCAACCGACACCTACATCCGTTAATTACTCTTGGAATTGCGCTTTGTCGTAAGCACGGCAATATAAGCGCGGGAGACGAACCGTTATGTTATTAAACCGAATATCTCGCAAGCGCAGCGTGTCGCTCGCAATACTGCCGACTCTGGGAGTTGTTGCCCTGCTCAACGTACCGACCCACACCGCATGGGCACAACCAATTTTGTCCGATACTAACCTGATCTCGCCCGCCCTGGTTGTCGCGCAAGCCGGTACCGAGGCGGAGGCGGATGCCGCTCTCGAAGCCGGAAACACCGCGAAGGCGATATCGGTCTACTCGACGCTGATCCAGGCGACACCGAAAAAGTTCAAACTTTATCTGGGACGCGGCATCGCCTATTTCAAAGGCGGTCAGTACGACAAAGCCGCGGGTGACTTCACCGAATTCATTACGCTCCGCCCGGCGCTGTACGAAGGCTATCTGAACCGCGCTTATGCGTACAAAGAACTGGGCAAGCCGACGGAAGGTCTCGCAGACCTCGCCAAGGTGCAATCGCTGGACGCCGCACGGGTCGACGAGAAATTGCGCGGCGATCTCTACTTGCTGAAGAAAGACTACCCGGAGGCAATCGCCGCCTACAACAAGATAGCGGCGAAGGGTGGCGAAGCGGGCGGAGTCGCTTACCTGCTCATAGGCGATACGTACGCGGCGCAGGGCGACACCACCAATGCCCTCGCGAATTACACCAAGGGGATCGGCGCGGCACCCAAAAACGCTTACGGATATGCACAGCGCGGACGAATCTACGTCGAAACAAAACAGTATGATCTGGGCATCAAGGATCTGACGCAGTACATCACCCTGGCGCCGGGCGAACCGTACGGCTATTACCTGCGCGGCCTCGCCAACGTCTCTTTGAAAACTCCGGCGGGATATACCGCGGGTAAAACCGACCTGTCTAAATACCTGACACTGGAGAAAAATCCGGCGAACGTCATTGCTGGTACGAAACTGCTGGCTACCGCGCAGAAGGAAACGGGCGATCATCGTGGGGCGATAGATTCTTACACGAAAATCATCGCGGCGAACTCCAAGGAAAGCAACTCGCTGTTCTTGCGGGGCATGTCCTACATGACGTTGAAGGATTACCCGAACGCCATTAAAGACTTCCAAACGTACGCGACCGCATTCCCGAGCGGCCCGAATGCCGGCGACTCCGCCTACAATCTCGGCTCGGCGTATCTCTTGACGAAAGATTACGCCAAAGCGGTGCCGGCATACACGGCGGCGGTGAGCGTAAATAACAAGGACACTGCGGCCTACTACGGACGGATGATCGCCTACAACGAGACGAAGGCATACGATAAGGTGATCCCGGATTCCGAAGCGGTCATTGCTAACGGCGATGAAAAGTC
>JACMMA010000219.1 GCA_014379275.1 Armatimonadota bacterium
GAATCGTTGCAAAATAAGGATGCCTTGAAGTAAGTTCGGGATAAACCGTGCTTCTCGGGGGTGTGACCCACCGGTAGAAGCCTTCGCACCCAGAGGGTACCCGGGACGCTCCGCGTCCAGGACAGGTGCAGGGCGGATCGCCACGCGGGATTGCCGAACGCTTAATCCAAGCGCGACGCGGAGCGTCCCGGGTACCCTCTGGGTGCGAAGGCTTTTACCGGTGGGTCACACCCCCGAGAAGCACGGTTTATCCCGAACTTACTTCGAGGCATCCTTATTTTGCAACGATTCGGGGAGCACGGGACCATCCCAGAACTCGTCCGGCAATGGATGGTCGGAAATCATCGGCAATATCAAGAACGTTGCCTGCGCCCAATCCGGGTATGCGCTCCGGAGGTGGCGCGTCCTCGCTCGGGAGGGACAACTTTTCCACGACTTCCTAAAGAATTGTTTCCGTATCTTTGCTGAACAGGGCGGCGTAGGCTTGGAGGCGTGCTTCCTGTTCGGGCGTGAGGTCCAAAACCATGGTCGCTATCGCGGTACCTTTGCCTTTCATTATAGCGCGAACCGATTACCCCTCCAGAACGCGGAGTTTGTTAATTTCTAACTGCATATCGACCAGCCGGCGGAAGATGCCGTTTTCCTTGTTCATTAGTTCGTCGTGCGTGCCGACTTCCGCGACCTTGCCTTTGTCCATCACGACCAACCGGTCGGCGTTGCGCAGAGTCGAAAGGCGGTGCGCGATGGCGAACGTCGTCCGTCCCGCGATAAGGCGTTGGATCGCCTGCTGAATCTCGGCTTCGGTTTCCGTATCCACGCTAGCAGTCGCTTCGTCGAGAATCAGAATACGCGGGTTGTGCAGAATGGCGCGGGCTATGGAAAGCCGTTGCCGCTCGCCGCCCGAAAGACGGACGCCGCGCTCGCCGACCTGCGTATCGTAGCCGTCCGGGAAGCGCATCACGAAGTCGTGCGCGTTCGCCGCCTTCGCCGCCCGCATGACCTCTTCCGGCGATGCGGCAGGGTTGGCATAGGCGATGTTGTCCGCGATCGTGCCGGGGAACAGAAACGGTTCCTGCAAAACGATGCCCAACTGGCGGCGCAGATCGTTGAGCTTGACATCTTTCATATCCTGACCGTCGATCAAAATCCGCCCCTCGGTCGGGTCGTAGAAGCGCGAAAGGAGGTTGATAATCGTCGTCTTGCCCGCACCGGAGTGACCAACCAGACCGATCATCTCGCCCGGCTTGACATCCAGATTCACCCCATCTAAAACACGGCGCACTTTGTCGTAGCCGAACGAAACGTTCTCAAACTTGATGGAACCTTCGATCCGGTCGAGCGGAACGGCGGTCGCCGCATCTTTAACGTCCGCCTCGGTATCCAGTATCTCGAATACGCGCTCGGCGGAGGTGACGGCGCGGGAAAGCCAGTCGGCGATGCGCGTCATCTGCTGGAGCGGTCCGTACAACTGACCGAGGAAGAACAAAAACATCTGGAAAGTGCCGAGCGTCATCACGTCCTTCACCACGGAACGACCGCCGATGTACCAGACGACGAACGACCCCGCCGACATCAAAAAAGCCAGAAGCGGGAATACAGTCGCCATGTTCTGATCCACCTTCAGGCTGACGTCATACAGCCCGCCGACGCGGCCACGGAAACGGTCGATCTCGCGGTCTTCCTGCGCGAATGCCTTCACAACGCGCGTGCCGGAGAGGGTGGAACTGAGCGCGGCGGTCATGATGGAGCGCAGATGCCACATCCGTTCCATATACCGGCGCAGAAAGCGCCACGTCATACGAGTAACAAAGATAACGATCGGTAGCGGCAGTATCACAAGGAACGTCAACAGCGGGTTGTGGTACATCAGGATGGCGACAATACCGACGATAGCCAGCCCGTTGACAACCAGGAACTGTAAGCCGTCCACCAGGAAATTGTTGAGTTCGTTCACGTCCTGCGTCACGCGGGCGAGGAGTGCGCCGGATTGCCGTTTGTCGTAGAACGAAAGCCCTAATTTTTGCAGATGGTTGAACAGGTCGGTGCGCAGACGGAGCGTGATACTGTTCGACAGGAACGACGAGAGCCGACCGCGAAAGATCGTGATCACGGCCGCTAATAGCTGCGATGCGACTAGTGCGCCGACGAGCCACGGCAACGTGCGCAGTCGCTCCGTGTCGCTGACGCCGGGTGCGGCGGCCAGCACGTCATCGGTCAGATGGCGTACGACCACGCCCGGAGCCAGTTGCGCAGCCGTACCGGCGATCATCAGCACGGCGAGCACGATGACCAACCCGCGCTTCTCGGTCGCGTATTGAAACAAGCGTGCCAGCGTTTTGCCCTGATTGAGACAGGCCTGACAAACGTTGCTGTTTTTCGGGAGCGGGCGTCCGCACTTCGGACAGACGCGACGGTCATCGACGGTGTCCGCGTCCTCAGGAAACGACTCGCCGGTCGCGGTCGCGTTGAGTACACGCGCGACCCCCGCCATGTTTCCGGCGAGTGAAGTGCCATATCTCAGGAGTTCGATGGTGTCGCCACCGTTCTTTCGTGTCGCGAAAAGGCTTCCCCCACCCACCATGCCCTCGTCCCGAATAGACGCCACATCCGCGAAGGGGAGTGTCAGGTCAAGGCTGGACTTACCCCCCTCCCCTGCGACAGTATAGATGCGCAACGCGTGGGAGTCGGCGACTAGCCACCGTGAGCCGAAATCGCCGTTCGCAACGCGGTCCGACTGGACGGCAACTTGAAGCGGCAGATCACCGGTACCGTTACGGTGCACGGCGAGTGTTTGCGATAGTTCGGTGGGTAGTTCTTCTAATAAAGGCATAACATGAGATTTCACGCAAAACGTTTTAGCGTGGGTTCTTACCGTATCCTAAACCGTCTCAAAAAACAAATGTTCCCTATAAAAATAGGAAAAGTTTATGGTGCGTCCGTCAAACCGCGCCGTCATTGTTATTCGGGGCGGTTATCTCCTCGATCGTCAGTTCACGAAACTCTTGCATTGCATCCACGGAAGCGAAAGACAAGCCACCATCGTCCGCGACACGGATCTCAATAGAACCATCGAGCACTCCGTCCAAGAGAGCTCGGTTCATCTCGTTACCCAACACCCGGTCCGGTTCCGCGCCGATTTTGGGGCGGCGTTGTCGCCCGGCTAGATCGTGCAGGAGATCGGTTTCGGTTCGCACGGATCGAGCCCAGGCCACCACGGTGTGTAGCATTTCCGGAGACGCGCCGAGATCGCCACGGGAGCGTAGTATCGCCGCGATGAGCGATCTGGTTTCCGCGAACGAATCGTGGGGTGGTATCGTCGGGGCGGTCGGTTTTCTACCGCGAAGGGACTTCGCCGGTTCATCGGGGGGATGGATTCGCGGTCTTCCTCTGGGCATCGCCGTATTATAATGCGGTTCCGGGACACGAAGGTGCCGAATCGC
>JACMMA010000220.1 GCA_014379275.1 Armatimonadota bacterium
CAACGACGATGGCCGGGAAAAATGTTATAAAGGGAACCTGGGCACCCAGTAACGGCGTGAATGGCAGGCGAAACAACATCGCCACCACGACGCTAACGAGGGCGACGCCAAACTCTTGTAAAGGCTGTTTTGCACGAACCAAGATGGCTAGACGATTACTCCGCACGCTCACATTGTTCCAGTCTAACTATACACTTTTTGCTCATTATATTACCCCCGGATCTGGCCGAGAGGCGAAAGATTTATGTCGGCACGACCCAAGTAACAAGCCACCTAGAGTCGATTTTTTGTTTTGTTTCATACCGGTATCTGTGTCGGGGGTGAAATAGATTCGGTCCATTATCGAACAATATTTTTACATCATGCCCTGGTCAAACGACACAGTACCGTTAAAAATTATGAAAACAATAGAAATTCCGGAATTCGCCCTCGTCGTGCTGATTGGCGCCTCGGGCTCGGGCAAATCCACTTTCGCACGAACGCACTTTCTGCCGACGGAGACGCTCTCGTCCGACTATTTCCGCGCACTGGTTTCGGATGATGAGACGGATCAATCCGCGACATCCGATGCTTTTGATGCCCTTCACCATCTGGCGGCTTTGCGGCTGAAACGGCGGAAACTGACCGTGATTGACGCGACGAATGTGCAGGCTGCCGCACGAAAACCGCTCGTTGATCTGGCACGTCGCTATCACGCGGTGCCAGTGGCTGTCGTGCTAGATGTTTCGGAAGGAGTCTGCGCGGCACGGAACTCAGATCGCCCCAACCGCGACTTCGGCAAGCATGTCGTCGCACGGCATGTCAAAGAGCTACGCCGTTCGGTCACGTCGCTACGTAGAGAGGGTTTCCGGTACGTGTTCCACCTCGAAGGGGAAGCCGCTATCGCGGACGCTGACGTGCGGCGTACACCGCTCTGGACCGATAAGCGGGCCGAACTAGGGCCGTTCGATGTCATCGGCGACGTGCACGGTTGCTACGAGGAGTTGTGCGACCTCCTCCGGACGTTGGGTTACGCGCCCGACGATGACGGCATCTATCGACACGATGCCGGACGCCGCCTCATTTTTGTGGGCGATTTGGTGGACCGTGGTCCCCGAACGGTAGAGACGGCAACGCTCGTGATGAATGCCGTGGCGGCAGGGGCCGCGTTCTGTGTTCCCGGCAATCATGACGACAAACTGAAGCGTGCGCTGGAAGGCCGCAAGGTGACAGTCAGTCACGGCTTACAGGAGTCGCTGAACGAAATCGCCGCCCTGCCCGATGCCGAGCGGCAGATGTTTACCGTGCGGTTCGTTTCGTTCGTAGATGGCCTGGTTTCGCACCTCTGGCTCGACGGCGGTAAGCTAGCCGTCGCCCATGCCGGGGTGAAGGCGGACATGATCGGGCGAGCATCGGGAGTAATCCGCGAATTCTGTTTGTACGGCGATACGACGGGCGAAACAACCCCGGATGGGTTTCCTGTGCGCCGCGACTGGGCGGCGGAATACCGCGGCGAAGCGTTCGTCGTCTACGGTCACACCCCTGTCGATGCGGTGCGAATCGTCAACAACACGGCAAACATCGATACCGGTGTGGTATTCGGCGGAGCATTATCCGCGCTCCGCCTCCCGGGACGGGAAGTCGTCTCGGTTCCGTCACGCGCGGCGTACAGCCCCGCTCCCCTAGTTTCCCATCCCGAGGATGTTCCGGGGGCAGGAGCGGAAGGGTTACAACTATCCGATCATACCGGTCGTCGGGTCGTGTTTACCCGCCTCATCGGGAACGTGGTGGTCGCGGAAGGCAACAATGCGGCAGCCCTGGAGGTTATGAGCCGATTCGCGGCACACCCCCGGTGGCTGATTTACCTTCCGCCCACCATGAGTCCGGTCGAAACGGCATCCGCAGAAGACTATCTGGAACATCCGGCAGAGGCGTTCGCGTACTTCGCGCGGCAGGGGATAAGGAACGTATTGTGCGAAGAGAAGCACATGGGGTCGCGGGCAGTGATGGTGGTTTGTCGAGATGTGGACACGGCGACCCGTCGCTTCGGGGCGGCGGCAGGCGATTTGCCCGGCGCGATACTGACCCGTACCGGGCGGCTGTTCACGACGGACCGGGTTTTACACGAAGCGATTCTGGCCGAAACATCGCGAGCAATCAGTGCGGCGGGTTTATGGGACGAATTGGAAACGGATTGGCTTTGCCTAGACGCGGAGTTGTTGCCGTGGAATGCCAAGGCACAGACACTTCTCAAAGAGCAGTATGCGCCTGTCGCCGCGGCGGGCCGGGTCGCGCTTAAGGAAGAGATCTTGCTTCTGGAAAAGGCGACGACGCGCGGAGTCCCCGGTACGGATGCCGCCCTCGCTGTTGCTCAGAGTCGTCTCCGTGATCTGGAGTCGTACCGTGTCGCCTACGGTCGGTATTGCTGGGACGTCAGAGGTATCGCCGATCTGCGCATCGCTCCGTTTCATGTGATGGCGGCGGAACGACGAATATTCATCGATCAAACGCACCCGTGGCACGTCGCGACACTGGCGCGACTCGCGGATCATTCGCCTCTTTTCCAAAAAACGGCGACGCTCCCCGTGAACACACAAGACGCGGATTCGGTCGCCGCCGGTATCGCATGGTGGTCGGAACGGACCGAAAACGGTGGTGAAGGGATGGTAGTTAAGCCGCTCTCGTTCCTGCCGCCGAAGAAATGTCAACCGGCAGTGAAAGTCCGTGGCCGCGAGTACCTGCGTATCATCTACGGACCGGAGTACACCCAACCGGCAAACCTGGAACGATTGAAGGAGCGTTCGCTGGGGGCGAAACGATCGCTGGCGACGCGGGAATTCGCGCTCGGAATCGAGGGATTGGAGCGTTTCGTTTCCGGCGACTCGTTGCGCCGAGTTCACGAGTGCGCGTTTTCGGTGCTCGCTCTCGAATCGGAACCGGTAGACCCACGGCTATGACGTTTCGCTGATTTAACGGGTTTCCCGGGGCTTTGTTCTGGCAAAACGTTACCCGACATTTGCGGGATACCTGTTCCCGGCATCTGCCTCGGGTGCCGGGACTACCGGGTTTCATCGGACGCCGCCGCCGTAATCTGTTGAAGCCGCGCGGGCGGGCGTTTCGATGTCCGTGTCAGTTCTGCTCCGCGGAATCGTTTCGCTCCGAATGTAATGCATTCGACGTGATCACGTGTTCCTCAAGGGGCTGGCCCTGCCCCAAATGCATGTCCGCGATACGCTCGGCCACCGATGGCGACACGCTGTGGTACCAAGTGCCCTCGGGATAAATGACTACCAGTGGGCCTCCACGGCACAACTGGAGGCATTCCACCGGCGTACAGTAAACGCGGTGCCCTTGCGACTCCAGAACCTTTGCTCGCCTCCGGAATATTTTCAACGTCGCTTCGTTCTCCGACTTTGCGGAGCAACTTCCCCCGACACAAACCAGCACGTGCCGCTCATATCCGCCGCCGCCGGTTGCAGTGCCGATTCCGCGCTTCGCCGCCTTCTCCCGTAGCTTTTTAACGTCCGCCATATTTCGTTTTACCATTTGTCTCGGCAGGTGCCCATGATAAAATCGGAGCGAAAACCTATGTCAAACAACGAACCCGCGGAAACAAATCCGCTCGTCGGCATCATTATGGGGAGTAAATCCGACTGGGAAACCATGCGACATGCTCATGACACACTGATACAGTTCGAGGTGGTGCATGAATCCCGGATCGTGTCGGCCCATCGTACACCCCATTTGTTGATGGAATATGCGACAAACGCAGAAGAACGTGGTATCGAAGTGATCATCGCGGGTGCGGGCGGCGCGGCACACTTGCCCGGAATGGCGGCAGCGTTTACCCTCGTTCCCGTTTTGGGGGTGCCCGTGGAGTCGCACTCGCTCAAGGGACAGGATTCTCTGTTATCCATCGTGCAGATGCCCGGTGGGGTTCCGGTCGGAACGCTCGCCATCGGCAAACCCGGTGCCATCAACGCCGCCTTGCTTGCGGTCGCCATCCTGTCGAATTCCCGCCGGGAACTGCGCGGAAAACTGCGTCGCTTTCGCGAAGAGCAAACATCCCGCGTTCTATCGGACGGATTGCCGCTATGAACACGGACCCGATATTACCCGGCGCGACGGTCGGTATCCTCGGTAGCGGGCAATTGGGGCGAATGCTTGCGCTCCAAGCGCGCGACATGGGGTATGGTGTGCGCGTTTTCTCGCCGGAAAAAGACACGCCCTGTGGGCAGATCGCCGACACCGAGATTGTTGCGGATTACCGTGACACCGACGCCGTCCGTGCTTTCGCCCGAACGGTTTCCGTGGCGACGTACGAATTCGAGAACGTTCCCTCCGAAACGGTCTCCGCCATCGAGTCGGTCGGCGTTCCGGTGCGTCCTGGCGCCGAGGTGCTTTATGTCGCCCAGAACCGTTTACGCGAGAAAAATTTCTTCCGTTCACTCGGTATTGCAACCCCGCCTTTTGCCCGGATTGCGTCCGCCGCGGACGTCGGTCCGGCGATCCGCGTGACGGGGCTACCGGCGGTGCTGAAAACAGCCGGGGCGGGGTATGACGGCAAAGGACAACGCACGGTTCGAACAGATCGGGAAGTACAGGCGGCGTTCGCAGAACTGGGCGGCGTCGAGTGTATTTTAGAGGGATTCATCGATTTCGCCTGGGAAGGTTCCGTGGTCGCCGCGCGGGGGATTTCGGGCGATTTCGCACACTACGGCCTGGTAAGGAATGACCACGCGAATCATATTCTGGACGTCACGACTGCGCCCGCCCCGGAATCCTCCCCCGAACTGGTGCGAGACGCCCTTGACGCGACCCGCGCCATAACCGATACTTTAGGTTTCGTCGGACTTCTCGGTGTGGAGTTTTTTGTCACCTCGCAGGGAACTCTGATCGCCAATGAAATGGCGCCGCGCCCTCACAATTCCGGGCACTGGACAATGAACGGGGCGGTAACGAGTCAGTTCGAGCAGCAGCTACGCGCCGTGTGCGGTTTGCCGCTCGGCGCAACACAGATGCCATTTCCCGGGTCCGCGATCGCCAACTTGCTCGGAGATCTTTGGGACGATGGGGTCCCTGACTTTGCCGGCATGCTCGCCGACTTCCCAGACGCGAAACTATACCTGTATGGGAAGAGTGAGGCCAGACCTGGTCGCAAAATGGGGCATATAAATGTCGCCGCTGGTTCGCCGCACGCCGCCTTGGAACGGGTACTCGCTGCGCGTGACCGGTTAAGGTGAAAAGAAAACGGCAGATGATTGTTTCATCTGCCGTCGTTTCCCTCTTCAGAAACTATTCCGCTTAATCAGGGTTACCGTCGTCCCGCGTGGGGTGGATTCGATCGCTACCGAATCCGCCATTGCGACCATCAATGGTAAACCCCGGCCGCCGACCGCATCGGGTGCCGGCATCGTCGGTGCCTCGGGCACGGCAAACCCGGAACCGAAGTCGCGCACGCGCACTTCTACCCATTCGGGAGTGTCGAGGCAGGTGATCCGAAGCAAAGAGTCTGGTCCCGCCTTGGGAGAACCGTGTCGTATCGCGTTCGCCGCCGCCTCGTCCACCGCCGTCAGCAAATCTTCGACATGTTCCCTACTCAGTTTGGTATGTGTGGCTGACTGCTCGACCATCCTACGAATTTCAACCAGCACCTCGGCGCGGGAAGGAAAGTCGTTACTGACTTGATTCGCCTGTGTCGTCTGTCCTGCGTATTGCTGTTCTTGCATTTCGTTTATTCATACCTGACGTGTGGTATTGACCGCTAACAGTCGCGTGTCAGCGTATCTCCCATCCGTGAATGTTATATATCCGGAAATGAAGTCGTTCTAACCCAACGCACGCTCAGGCGGCGACGAGTTTAGCGCCTACGCCGGACGAATGAAGTTCTTCGAGGGAATAGCCGATGATCAGGAATGTGTCGAACCGCCCCAGCCGGAGTACCCGCTCCGGCTGTGTGGAAGCAGCGATCAGAACTGCGAGGCGGCAGGTATTGTGAAACCGTTTACGGATTTCAACAAGAAGGGCGAGACCGGCGGAGTCGATGAAGGGGACCTCGCGGATGTCGAGAACCATGTAACGTAACTCGCCATCGGTTGGTAATCGGGCAATCGTCTCCTCGACTGCTTGACGCAGTTGTGGGGTCGTACTTAAATCGATGTCGCCGACGGCGCGAACCAGGGAATCACCAGATTCTTCGCCCGTGTGCAGTAGTAAAACGTCCTGTTCGTCTTGCATGGATGGTTAAATGTCCGAA
>JACMMA010000021.1 GCA_014379275.1 Armatimonadota bacterium
CGCCGAATTCGCGGGAAAACAGCAAGGGCTAGCCCGGAACGCGCGAGGCCTATCGTTGAAACAGCACCGCAGGTACAACGATCCAACGTAAGGTTGGCGCCGTCCGCGCAGGACAAAAAGAAAACAAAATGCTTGAAATCTCCTCGTTTATTGCGGGATTACCGAAACGTTATCCGTTGGTTGACGTATCGCGCCGGTTTGGGAACTGCGAGTATCGCCTGACCTGTGTGCGGGATCAGGACGCGTTGTTGTCCGGCATCACGGACGAGGCGGAGATAGACAACTTTCCCTTCGGATTGCTACTCTGGGCGTCGGCGATCGCGTTATCCGAGCGCATTATCGAGGAGCCGTCTCTGGTCGCCCGAAAAAGCGTTCTCGAAATCGGCGCGGGGGGCGTCGGCCTGCCGGGACTGGTGGCAAAGCAGATGGGGGCTGAGCGCGTCTTGCAGACCGATTATCACACCGAATCACTTACCCTTCTTGCGCAAAATGCGGCGCAGAACGGTTATGCGGGTCGGGTCGAGCAGTTGCGCGCAGACTGGCGCAGCTTTCCCGAACTCGGGCAACCGTTCGATGTCGTGATCGGCTCCGATGTGCTGTATGAGCGCACCCTGCACGACCCTCTTTTGACACTCCTTCCTCGCCTGGTCGTACCGGGAGGACTTTTGCTACTTTCCGACCCGATGCGCCCGCAAGCCCTTTCCTTTATGGCGCGTCTCGAGGCTGAAACGGGAGAGGAATGGCTTCCGGCGGTCATGACCGGGCAGCGTACTACGGAACCGGACGGCGGTGTGCGTGAGATCGCAATATTCTGCGTGCGACGAAAAAAGTTTTAAAAAGTTGCGCAAGTGTGGAACTTTTCATACGAAACCGGCGTCTCTACATGCGTGATCTCCTTTTCTCTCCACGTGCTGTAGTGGGAGCGGTGGGACTTAGTGTGCCTGCCGCTTTTTTCTTCTGACGAAATTTATTGCAAATTATTTGCGTTACTGTAGGCTGGTTTCCCCGATCGTGTAAAAGGAGCCTGTGACAACGACATAGCTGGACGCATCGTTTTCTTGGAGTGCTAAATTAGTCGCTACCTTCAAAGCATCTTCCACTGATTTTGTCCGCGTGACGGGCAATCCCAGCGACCTTGCTGCGTCCGCTATCTCGGAGGCCGGTTTGGGGCGGAATCTCGGGGCGGTGGCGATCACCCGCCGTGCCAGGGGGGCAAGTTCCGATAGAAACGGAACCGCGTCATGCGATTTGCTCATGCCGATAACCAGTGTCGCGTTTTTACCCGTGCCGAACTCTTTTGCTAACGCTTGCGCCAGAACGCGTGCGGCGTCCACGTTGTGCGCGACGTCCAAAACGATCGGGGGATAGGGGGTACCGTCGGGCTCGGAAAGACTGCGAATCACCTCGAATCGCCCCGGCAGTGTCGCTCGCTTCAGCCCGTGTCGGAGAGCCGCCTCAGAAACAGTGATATTTCCCGACTTGTGCAGGATGCGCAAAGCGGCGGCGGCACACGCGGCATTATGAAGCTGGAACTCGCCATGAAGCGACAGATCGAACGACCGTATTTCGTCCGCTTCCGCCGCGCCGATGGCAGTGAGCGGGACGCCTTCGTTTCGCGCCTTCTCACGTATCACGCGAAGCGGTTCCGCCTCCCGTACAGCCGTGACGCACGCCACCGAGCCGCGTTTGATGATGCCCGCTTTTTCCCCGGCGATCGCTTCCAGCGTGTCGCCCAGAAGGTGCTGGTGGTCCCAACCGATGGATGTAATCACCGACACGAGCGGCGCAGGGATGACGTTCGTCGAGTCCAGACGCCCGCCAATCCCGACTTCGACCACCGCGAAATCGACGCGCTCCTGTGCGAACCAGCGGAAAGCCACGGCGGTCTTCAGTTCGAACTCGGTGATCTGTCCGTATTCGGCTTCGGCGAGCGATTCGACGTGCGGTCGTATCGCGTCCACCTGCGCGATCAGTTCGTCCGGGGGGATGAGCTCGTTGTTGATCTGCCATCGCTCACGCACGTCCCACACGAATGGCGACAGGTACGCGCCGACACGGTAACCCGCCGCCCGGAGCGCGGACGCCAGAAAAGTGACGGTCGAGCCTTTGCCGTTGGTACCGGCGACGTGCAGACAGCGTAGTTTCTCGTGGGGATCGCCGAGGCGCGAAAGAAGGGCGCGAAAGCAATCACGATCGGTACGCGGAGCAAACTCACGCAGGGTCGCGAAGTAGGCAATGACGTCATTAAGGGGAGAATCGGTTGTCATAGGTCAGGTGTCAAGTGCGCGGGGTCGGGAGGTAGGTGTCAGGTTTTTGCGGATTCGTCTCTCGCAGCGTTACCTGAGGCGGTGTTATGAGGAACACCCGACACCTACTTCCCAACCCCGCGGACGTACTCGTTCATCATGATCGCGGCGCTGACGGCGACGTTGAACGACTTCGTGACGCCGAACATCGGGATGTGCATCAGGCGGTGACAACGGGCGACCAGTGCCTCGGGCAGACCGTCCTCCTCGTGCCCGAAACAGAGCAACGTTTTCTTGTCGTAGTCGAACGTGCTGTCCCACACGCTGACCGACTTTCCCGGAATCAGGTCGCAACCGATGACCTCGTCGTACTCGCCCAGAATGGGCTCTATCTCCTCGATAAATTTCAGGTGTTTGATGATCGAATAGGCGTATGTGCCGACCGAGGGGACGCGGTTGAATCGCTTGTGGCCGTACAGAACAATATCCTGGCCCAGAAAACCGGCGTGGGTACGAACGGCGTTACCGATGTTAACATCGTGTTTCAGGTTGCAGAGCAGGATCGAGAAGTTGTGTCGCTTGGTTTCTAAATCTTTTAGAATCGCGTCATCGGTCAGCCATTTGTATTGGTCGATCACGTTGCGCGGTTTATCGAAATCGGAAATGGTGGTCAATTTTGGTTCGGACATAGGAGTGCATGGTAGTTTATCCAAGTTTCCCGCCGCCCGCACGTCTACCGCGTGTCGCCTAAAACACCGGCCACCGTCTGTTCCCAGTTCTCGGAAGTGCGTTTGTCCCAAATCGCTACGTAGTGCGCCTCGCCCGGCTTGCTCATGCAGGGAGCGGGAAACCCCATCCGCAGCAACGATGCGACGTAATAGCGGAAACTGCTTTTCCGCCGGGTTGCCCCGTCCGGGAGGACAACGAAAACGAAAACAAAAATGTAACAGAGAGGCAGCGTAACATGTCGGAATGCTAGACAGCGCAGCAGAGTGGAGACAATAGTATGGCAGTAATGACCGGGCTTTCGGGAAACGAAATGTTTTGCCTGCATCAAAAAGGGTTCGAAGCAGGGGAGCTAGTCATCGGGAACAGCGTGTATTCGATGGGTTTTGTCGGAAGCCTCGGGGCTGGACTAAGTACCATCGCGGGGGGCGAAGTCGAACAAGTCACGCAAATCATCCGCGACGGACGGGAGAACGCCTTCGAGCGGATGGTCAAAGAAGCCGAGGGTAGCGGAGCGGGCGGCATCACCGGGGTTTCCAGCGAATTAATCTGGCAAGGAAGCAACGTCGAATTCCTTTCTATCGGCTCGGGCATCCACCACGAAGGCAAGAAAGTAGAAAAGCTTACGTTCTCCTCGTCCGCGAATGGTCAGGAACTGTACTGTCAGCTGGACGCCGGGTTCATGCCGCTCCGGTTCGTGTTCGGCAACGTCGCCTACTCCATCGGCATGGGCGGCGGCATCGTCGGCGGGCTCCGCTCGCTAGCGCGGGGCGAAGTCAAGGAGTTTTCCGACGTGTTCAACGAAACCCGGCACCGCGCGCTCTTCCGCATCACGGAAGAAGCGCGGCAGGCGGGGGCGAACGCGGTGCTGGGGATTCAAACCACGATCCTGCCGGTCTCGGGGATGCAAGAGATGGTGATGATCGGCACGGCGTCGCGCCACGCGGGTCTGCCGGACGAGTGTGCGACGCACCCCGTCACCAGCGACCTCACGAACGAGGAGATGTGGAACATCGTGCACATGGGGTACATGCCGGTGCAGATGGTCCTCGGCGTGTCGGTGTATTCACTGGGTTTCGTCGGCGGACTGACGTCGGCGTTCCAGTCGTTCGTGCGCGGCGAGATCAAGCAACTGAGTAGCTTGATTTATGAAGCCCGGGACAACGCCTTGCGCCGCATCCGCGCGGACGCCGAACTGGTCGACGCGGACGATGTGGTCGGAATCAAGACATATGTCTACAACCTCGGTAGTGGACTGATCGAGTTCATGGCGATCGGCACGGCAGTCAAAAAGATGCCCGGCGTCCGCACCTTAACCCCGACTCTACCCGCCCAAGCCGTGATCAAAGATAAGGACACGTTCTACAACAAAGCCGACATGATGCGCGGCGCGAACCTGAACGAAGCGAATACGTGATCAGTGTCCGTCGCCAATTCTAAGAAAGTTCTCAGGCGCATTTTACAGGGGCGTATGCTGCCCGGACCCCCCCGCACCTGTACAATATCCTATGAAACTCCTCGTCGTGGAAGATGACCCCGGTCTCGCCAAAGTGCTGCGCAAGGCGCTACAGGAGGCGGGTTGCAGCGTGCGAGTCGTCGGTGACGGCGCGGACGCCGACGTTTTGATCCGTGGTGAACCGTTCGACCTGTTCCTGCTGGACGTTATGTTGCCGGGCATGGACGGTTTCACGCTGTGTCGCCGGGCGCGGGCGGCGAAGATCGCCACACCTATTCTCCTTTTGACCGCCCGCGACGCCGTGAAAGACAAAGTCGAGGGTTTGGACGCCGGGGCGGATGACTACCTGGTGAAGCCGTTTCAAGTGGCGGAACTCCTCGCGCGGGTCCGTGCCCTCCTGCGGCGCGGCGTGGGGGGCGTCGCGCCCGTGATCACCGTAGGCGATCTCCTGCTCGATCCGGCGACCCGCGAAGCGCGGCGCGAAAACCGGGCGATCCGGCTTTCCGCCACGGAGTATTCCCTGCTGGAATACCTGATGCGCAACGCCGGGCGGGTTCTCACCCGATCGTTGATTCTCGAACACGTCTGGCAGTACGATTTCGGCGGTTCGGATAACGTTTTGGATGTGTATATCGGGTACCTGCGGGGCAAGATAGACAAAGGCTTTAGCGATCCGCTCATCCGCACGGTTCGCGGCGTCGGTTTCGTGATCGAGAGTCGTGGTAGGGGGGAAGCATGAGCCGGAATGCGCCGCCGCCTTCCTCGCTCCGGGCGCGGATGACGACCGGGTTTACGGCGTGGTTCACACTGGTAGCGTCCGTCGCCTGCGTGTTGTTTCTCCTCTGGTCGCGCGACATGGCGCGTCGGGATGTGCAGGAGAGGGTGCGTGCGGCAGCATGGCTGGTAGCGCACGAATGGGAGAATGATGCGGCGGCGCGACACGCGGCGAAAGCGATCAGCGAGGCGAAGGAAGACATGCGCCTCAATAACGTCGCCTTGTTCATCGTGGACGGTTCGGGGCGAGTGCTCGGCACGAACCGGATCTCCGCGCTATCCCTGCCCGAGATGCGCCGTCACGGATGGCTGGTCGTTGAGAAACCCGCCCGAAACGCCACGATCATTGCCGGGATGGACTGGCAGGCGACCGAGGCGATTCTGCACCGGCAAGCCCTGCTGCTGTTCCTGTTTACCTTGCTCGTCGTCGGCGCCGGGGGCGTGGCGACGTGGTTCCTGGTGGGGAAGACGCTCCGCCCCATCGGGGTGCTCGCCGAGGAAGCAAACTCGGCGTCCGCCGACCCGCTCCATGCGCGGTTACGGGCGCCGTCCGACGACGCCGAAGTGCGGCATCTGGTCGGCACCTTGAACGGCTTTCTGGAGCGGTTTCAGGAAAGCACCCGCGCCCGCGAGCAGTTCTACGCGGCCGCCGCCCACGAACTCCGCACCCCGCTCGCTGTACTGTCGGGGAGTATCGAACTCGCACTGTCGCGCCCCCGTGCCGCGCTGGAATACGCGGAAACGCTCCGCGACTTGCAACGCGAAACGAAACGGCTGATCGCCCTCGCGGAAGGGTTATTGACCCTGAACCGACTGCAAACACTCCCGCATGAGGAAGACCCGGAATGCGTGGATATCACAGAGCAGAGCCAGCGGATTCTATCGACGCTTCGACCTCTCATTCGGGAACGGGGCCTCCGTTTGAGTGAGGAATGGGCGACGGAAACCGCCGAAACGTTCGCCCCGCCGTCGCACGTGGCAATGCTTCTCCGGAACCTGATCGAAAATGCGGTGAAATACGCCCCAGCAGGGGGCACTGTCCGCGTCCAAACGCACCGCGAAGATGGAGAAATTCGTGTGACCGCCTACAACGAGTACAAAAATGCTCGTAGCCTCCCCTTCGACCGGATCTACGACCCGTTTTTCCGGGCGGACCCGTCACGCTCCGCCGAAACGGGCGGCAATGGGCTGGGACTCGCTATCTGCCGGCGCCTTGCGGACGCGCACGGGTGGAGGCTACAACACGCGCCCATGGAAGACGGAATCGTCGTTGACGCGAGATTCCCGGTTGACCAGAACGATCAGAACGCCTGACCGAGACCGAAGAAGAACAGGCTGTCTTCCTTCGACTGGGCGTAATCGAACGAGATGATCGTGGATTGATTCCACGCGAGCCGCCCCCCGACACCGTATGACGAGCGTATACGGTCGAAGTTCAGCGCCTGCCAGCGATCCCGGACCGTGCCCGCGTCCACGAACGGCGCGACGGAAAGCGCGAACCGCTGCCGCCCGATCAGCGTTTCGGCGAGCCGCACCCGCAGTTCCAGGTTAGTAAACCACATCGCCCGCGCCATGAACCGGTTGGAGCGGTAGCCGCGCAGAGACCGCGCACCGCCGAGCGCGTTGACGCTCCCGTCGGGACTCCACTGATCTTGAAACTCAAAGAAAGGTGCGTCCGAGCCGA
The DNA here is from genome assembly GCA_014379275.1 of Armatimonadota bacterium. GTDB lineage: Bacteria > Armatimonadota > Armatimonadia > Armatimonadales > Armatimonadaceae > JACMIU01. The sequence continues at coordinate 6,887 of JACMMA010000021.1, forward strand.
AGATGTTTCCCACCCCGACACGCCCGGCAAGCACCGTGCGCTGTCCGAACGGCAACTTTTTGAAGCCTTTCGCCTGGATAAAGAGTTTATCGAAATCGTACGAGGAACCGATCGCCGAGTTCGACAGTTCGTTCGCGATCTCGAAGTACACGCCGCGCGTCGGGTCGGGTTCGAAGTCGCGGGTGTCGTAGATGAGTGCTTGTTGCAAGATGGAGATCAATCCGCCGTCGAGTCCCGTCGCCCGCCCCATCGCGGCATCACGGGCGAGGAGCGAAATGCCGTTGGGAGCGGTCGTCGTCGCGCCCGTAACCGGGTCAACGGCAGTCGCATCCCGCCCCTGGAACGTCTCATAACTGAGGTTCTGGATTTCGTAGCCGCCCAGAACCCGCCATCGCCCGTTCTTTCCCAGCGCGTAGTCGGCCTTGACATTGAGCATCACCTCAGAATCCTCGAAGCGGTTGGATAAAGCATCGGTGACGAACGCCGCCTCGCCAGGTCCGCCGGGTCGGAGTACCTTCCGTGCCGTTTCAAAGTCGGAGAACTTGTCGTAGGTCGGACCGCCCGCAGGTGTGGAGGGAAGGCGTAGAGGATTCAGGGTGTCCTCCGTGATGCCAAAATACAGGTTCGTCGGGTCTTTGCGCAGTTTCGCGTCCACTTTGACCCGCCAGCGCGAACCGTTGATATACGGGGCATCATAGGACAGCGTGAACTCCTGCGCGTCGTTGGAGGTGATGAAGGCATTCACATTCAACTTGGCGCGATACGGCGTGTACGCGAATAGCGGATCGTCGCGCTTACCGTTCCAGTAGATCGTGCCGCGAACGCCGTATCCGGTTCCTGCCACGGGGTCGGAGGAAATATCAGGAAGCCCCGTGACGAACAACCCTTCGCGCTTCTTCTTCAGGTCGGCGTCGGACAGGCGACGGGCACGGAAGTATTCCGGCACGTCGGGCGTTACCTTTTCGGGTGTGGGCGTCGCTTCCTGTGGCAGGGTCACCGGGGGCGTGGGTGTGGTGCTTTCCTGCGCATGGGTGATGAGGGCACAGGAGAACAGGGCACTGATAACGGCGAGTCCCGCCCCTGACCGTATGCAGTAGTGCTGTGTCCGTGTCGGCAAATGTCGTGCGTGTAGCGGCATGAAGATTCCTTTTCGATGGTCGAGTTGGTATCGATTCGTCCATCAACAGCATAAAGGGAGTGACTGTGAGTCGCCTGAGTTGGATATGAGAATTCCCTCAGAAATGGACGTGATCTGCCTTGCTTCCGTCCGTGTTGATCATGACACCGAAACACTCTGCAGACTCCTAAAAATAATTATCTGCGATGATGCCACCTGCGAAAAGCCGACGGGTCTGACCTTTTGGAGAACCAACGGAATGACGGGTTCGATCTATTTACAGTGGCACTATCTTGTTTTCATTGCACCCGCGGCGGCATCGGCATTTCTGCTGATCCTGTCGGGCATGCGGACCGGCAAGCACCGGTCACACCAGCGCGGCGCACACGGGGCGCGACCTGCCGGAAGCGCAAGGGGCATTAAGCATACATCCCCGTCCGCCAAACATGCGGCGCGTACCCCCTCTGGAGCACGACGAAATCTCACCACCCCGGAAGTTGTGGGCACCCACGGTGCCGTCGAACTGTTTTTCGTGGTTACCGGATTCAATCGATTGTCGCCGCTTTTGCTCGCGCAAATGTTCTTTTTATGCGGCGGATTGGCGGGCTTCTGGGCGAACCGATTACTGCTCCCGGACACCGCCCCCCCGACGGTCGCGCAATGGCTGCCTTGCCTGGGAATCGCTGTCGGGGTCGGCATCATCGGGGCACGACTATCCGGTGAACTGATCGCCCGCCTGATGCCGCAAGACGCGTCGTCGGTCACACAGAGAGATGGGCTGATCGGACTGACTGGCAAGGTGGTTTTCCCAATCACTCAATCAAGCGGGCGCATCCACGTTTACGATGAGTTCGGGACATTACACGATGAGACGTGCCGCCTGGCTCCGGGTCAAGCCACGATAGACCGGGGCGGTTTCGCGTTCATTTCAGACCGCGATAGAACCGGACATTTTTTAGTTGAGGAAGCAGCAGAGCCAATCCGACTCCGCTGATGATGGTTGGAGGTGAATAGCACTAAGGAGGCTATGGATATGGGATTTTTGATCCTATTGTTTGGGGCGGTCGTTATCGTCGTCGGCATGCTGGGAATCGTTCCCGGAACCGGGGGCGTAATTCTGACCGCGGTCGGTGCCGCGATGATGGTCGCCGGTGTTCCTGCCGGACTGATGACGTTTTACCGGCGTACCAGTGCGGACCAGGCGTTTGTGCGGACGGGGCACGGCGGGAGTTTAGTCGTACTCGACAACGGCGCGTTGGTCATTCCGGGACTGCATCGGTTACTGGAAATCAACCTGCGCACCATGAAACTCGGCGTCAACCCGCGCGGGCAGAACGCGCTCATCACGCGGGACAACTTACGGGCAAACGTCCTCGCGCAGTTCTACATCCGGGTCCAGGCGGATTCCGAGCATATTTTGAACGCCGCACGGTCGCTGGGAGAGTCATCGGTCAATGCCGAGGCGGTCGAGGGATTAGTGTCGGAAAAACTGGTTTCCGCCCTCCGGGCAATCGCGTCACAGATGGACCTGTTCGAGATCCACACCAAGCGCGACGAATTCGCCGAGCGGGTCAAAGAGCATGTCAAGTCGGACTTAGAGTCGAACGGTCTGTTACTGGAGTCGGTCACGATTTCGGAACTGGACCAGACCGACCCCGCCGACCTGTCGGACGACAACGTTTTCGACGCGCAGGGGAAACGCAAGATCACCGAGATCACGGCGGCGGCGGCGGTCGAGCGCAACGCATTAGAGCGGAACGCGGAGCAGGCACGAAAACTCAAGGACGTGGAAACCCGCCAGCAGATTCTGGGGTTGGAGCGGATGCAGGCGGAGTCCGAGGCGCAACAGGCGACCGAGATCGCCAAAGTCCGCGCCGATAAGGAACGCGAATCGCAGGAGGCGGTGATCACCCAGCAACGGCAGGTCGAACTCGCCAAGATCGAAAAAGACAAACAACTTCAGGCGCAGGAGATCGGTCGTCAGCAAGCGGTCGAAACGCTCCGGGTGCAACAGGAGCAGGCGGTGCAGGCGGCGGGCATCGAAAAGGAAAAAGCGGTCAGCCTCGCCGGACTGATGAAACAGATCGCCGTCGCCGAGCAGGAGACCGCGCGGGCGAAGGCGGAAGAAGCCACGTTGGTCGCGTCCGCCGAGCGCGAACGCGCCAGCCAGCAAGTCACCACCGTCACGCAACTCGCGGAGGCGGAACGCGACGCGAACAAGAAACTGATCGCATCGCGTCAGGAGATCGAACAGGCGAAACTGCGCCAGCAGACCAC
>JACMMA010000221.1 GCA_014379275.1 Armatimonadota bacterium
CTACCACCCGCTTGATCACATCCGAACCGAAGCCGCGTCGTGCCAGAAACGCCCACAGTTTTTGTTTCGCCTGGGGTGATTTGTCGGCGGGCCGCTCCCCGACGCGCTTCACCGCGAGAGCGCGAACCGTTTCCCGTTCGCCCTCCTCGTCTGTATTCTCCGCGAGCGTTTCCTTGATCGTTTCCGCCGAAACGCCCTTCTGCCGCAGTTCCATCGTGATAGAGCGGTCACCGTGTGTGCGGGACCGTGACGCGGCGAACCGCGCCGCGAAATCCGCGTCATCCAGCAAGCTTTGTTCATGGAGGTACCGCACCGTGTCCGCGATCACTTCTTCGTCATACTCGCGGCGTTTCAGGCGGTCCACGATCTCCTTCTCGGTGCGGGCGCGGAACGACAGCAGGCGGTACGCATCTTCCCTTGCCTTGCGCCGATTCTCCGCGTCCGCAAGTTCCGTAAGTCGCTCCGGCGTGACGGATTGCCCGATCTTGAGAGCCAGCGCGACCGCGACATCGGCGAACAACCCGATAGCGAATGTGCCATCCACATAAACATTAACGCGGTCTTTGTGGCGCACTTGTTCTTCAATGGCGGTGATGATGCCGGGAGAGCCCTGCCCCCCTGCCCCCCTCTCCCTCGGCAGTGAGCGGGGAGACACCCGAGGCAGGAGAGAATCTGGCGAACGATTCCCCTGCTGTGTTCCCCCGTTCCCTTCTGAGGGAGCGGGGATCAGGGGGGCAGGGCTCCGCGGCGCACCGCCCGTACTTCGAATGATCCCCTTCGGCAATAGCGATTCGTTTTCCGGTTTCATACCGTTGTTGTACCGCAACTGCCCCGCTCGTGGCGCAAGGCATGGTTCGCCAGGCGAGTGAGTGGATAAGGGTTCGAAAAATTCGCGACACCGTTTCCGGTTTCCGGACCGGGAACGGAGTGTATTGATACCGCGGGGAACTGTCTCCGCGTTTTGATTTCAGAATCTCCCGCCGACCCGGTTCGACGGGTCGAAAGGATATTCCCATGTCAACTGTTATTCCAGCGGCCCCCACCCCCGCAAGAGTCGCCGCGATGCCGAAGGTCGTTCTATGGACCGGGCGCGTACTCAGCGCGTTGCCCGCCCTATTGATTCTGTCGAGCGGCGTGAACGCCATGACGAAATCACAACAGGTTCTCGACGGCATGAGTCATCTCGGTTTTCCGACGCATATCGCCCCGATCGTTGGCGCACTCGCACTCGTTGCCTCGATTCTTTACATGGTTCCGCGAACGGCGGTACTCGGGGCGATTCTCCTCACAGGATACCTCGGCGGAGCGGTGGCGAGCCATTTGCGCGTCGGCGATCCCACCTACTTCGCCGTGATTTTCGGCGTCGTCGTCTGGGGCGGGCTTTATTTGCGCGATAGTCGGGTGCGCGACCTGATTCCGCTACGAAGTGGGGTACACTCGCTCCCGAATGAATCCGCTTAATCCCCCTTCTTCGGTAGATGTCGTCGTGATCGGCGGCGGTCACAACGGCCTGGTTTGCGCGAACTATCTGCGCCGCGCCGGGCACACGGTCGCCGTGCTGGAGCGGCGACCGGTCGTCGGCGGTGCCGTCTGCACCGAGGAAATATTCCCCGGCTATAAATATGACGTCGGCTCGTCGGTACATATCATGGTGCACCAGACCCGGATCGTCGAGGAACTGAATCTCGCCGCGCACGGCCTGGTGTACTGCCCGATGGACCC
>JACMMA010000222.1 GCA_014379275.1 Armatimonadota bacterium
CGGGGCGCATCACCGTCACGGTGCGTCAGGTCGTGCGGGATTTGAACGGCACGGTGCTAGTGGACCAGACCGTTTATCATCGCTACCGGATGCTCGGCGGGCTGGTCGCGCGCATGGAAATCCTGGACGCCCCGGAAGAAACGGCGAAACCATCGTTCTCGCTGGTTACGCCGGAGTTCGCCCGGTCTTTCGCGGACGCGTGGGTTGCGGCGTGGAACGCGCACGACTTTGAGCGGATTTTGAGCCATTACACGGACGATTTCTCGATGGCATCGCCGTTCATTCCCGGTATCGCCGGGGAACCGAGCGGACGATTGCGTGGGAAGGAAGCCATCGGCGCGTACTGGAAAGCCGCCTTAGAGCGATACCCGGACCTGCGCTTCACTTTGCACACCGTCTTTTGCGGGGCGGACACCGTCGCCATTTTGTACGAATCGGTCGGCGGGCGTACCGCCATCGAACATTTTCGCTTCGACGCCGCCGGACTGGTATGCGAAGCATCGGGACAATACGACCGCATATAAGCGCGGCAAGGAAAATCAGGATGAGTTTAACCGAATTACCGACACGATACGAACCGCAAGCCACCGAGGCGGATATTTACTCCCGCTGGGAAGCGGCACACTGCTTTCGCGCCACCGCCGACGATAACCCGAAGCGATATTGCGTGACGATACCGCCACCGAACATCACCGGTGCGCTTCACCTGGGACACGCGCTGAATCATACGATCATGGATACACTCGGTCGTTGGAAACGGATGCTCGGCTACAACACGCTGATCCTTCCCGGGACCGACCACGGCGGGATTTCGACGCAGAGTGTGGTGGAAAAGCAGATCGCCAAGGACAAACTGACGCGGCAGGATCTGGGCCGCGAAAAGTTCGAGGCGCGCGTGAACGAATGGGCGGACGAGTACGGTGGCATTATCTTAGGGCAGCTGCGCCGCCTCGGGTGCGCCTACGACTGGGAACGGACTCGCTACACGCTGGACGAATCCTACGTGGACGGCATCATGACCGTTTTCGCGCGGCTGTACGACACAGGATACATCTACCTCGGACGCCGCATCGTGAACTGGTGTCCGTTCCACCGGAGCGCGATCTCCGACATCGAAGTGGATCACGTGGAAGAGAAGAGTTTCCTGTACCATATCCGCTACGATTTCACGGACGGCAGCGGAAGCGTGACGGTGGCGACGACACGCCCGGAAACTATGCTCGGCGACGCGGCGGTGGCTGTGAACCCCGACGATGAGCGATACACGGCACAGCTAGGCAAACTCCTGCGTCTCCCGCTCGTGGGGCGCGACATTCCGCTCATCGCCGACGATTTCGCGCAGAAAGAGTTCGGAACCGGCGCGGTGAAGGTGACCCCGGCGCACGACCCGAACGACTTCGAGTGCGGGCTTCGCCATAACCTGGCACAGATCGTGGTAATCGGTGAGGATGCCCACATGACGGCGGAAGCGGGCGCGGAGTATGTGGGACTGGACCGGTTCGCCGCCCGAAAAAAGGTGCTCGCCGATCTCGAAGCCGCCGGACATCTGGTGCGCGTGGAGGATCACACGAAAAGCGTCGGGCGGTGCGACCGGTGCAAGACCGTGGTGGAGCCGCTTCTGTCGCGCCAGTGGTTCTGCAAAATGACCGGCACCGAGATGGTGAACCGCGCTATCGAGGTGGTGCAAAACGACGAAGTGCGCTTCGTGCCGCCGCGCTACAAGGAAACGTACCTGCGCTGGATGGAAAACCTGCGTGACTGGCCCATCTCCCGCCAACTCTGGTGGGGTCACCGCATGCCGCTGTGGCGTTCGGGGGAAAGCGACCCCGACGAGCAAGCCTCGTATGTGGTGGCACGGACCGAGTCCGAGGCGCGGCAGAAACTGGGTACCCCGGACGTGACGCAGTTAGACGACGTGTTAGACACCTGGTTTTCGTCCGCGTTGTGGCCCTTCGCGACGCTGGGCTGGCCCGCCGAGTCCGAGCAGGCGAAGCGCGATCTGGCGTACTACTATCCGACCGACGCCCTGTTTACCGCGCAGGAGATCCTGTACCTCTGGGTGGCGCGGATGATCATGACCGGCGAGGAGTTTATGGACGCGAAGCCGTACAGCGACGTGTACATTCATGCGACGATCCTGGACGAGAAAGGGCACCGCATGTCGAAGACGAAAGGGAATGGGATCGACCCGGTTGACCTGATCGAACTGTACGGCGCGGACGCGGTGCGATTCGCCCTCGCCCGCGAAGCCGGCCAGCGTCAGGACATGCGCATCAAGCCGATCAAGGACGGCAAGCAGGAACAGGTAGAACTCGCCCGCAACTTCGCCAACAAAATCTGGAATGCGAGCCGGTTCGTGCTGATGAGTCTGGGCGACTACACGCCGGACTGGAATAAGGAGCAGCATGCCCCTCCCGCGACAACACTTGCAGACCAGTGGATTCAGGGTCAATTGCAACGCACCGCCGACCTCGTAAATAACGCGCTCGCGACATATAACTTGGATGATGCCGCTCGTGCCCTCTACGAGTTCTTCTGGGACGATTTCTGCGATTGGTATATAGAAGCGGCAAAGCCGAGATTACTGGCGGGGGATGTTTCGGTGAAAGCGAATCTATGGTACACGCTGGAACGTTCCCTGCGGCTTTTGCACCCGATAATGCCATATTTGACGGAATCGATCTGGCAAACACTCCCTGGTGCGAAGGAAGCATCCGAATCGGATTTCTTGATGCTGACACGCTACCCTGATTTTTCGTTGCGTTCCGATCACACCGTAAAGGAGACACCTGAAAATTCACATGCCGAGTCGTGGGGGATTGTTCAGGAAGTTATACGTGCGATCCGTAACTTGCGTTCGGAAAGCGGCAATAAGTCGGTTGCGGAAGCGTTTTTTAAACCGTTGTCTTTCGCTGCAGGGAAAGTAGTGAGCGAGGAAAGGGAAGTCATCCAGTCGCTCGCCCGCGTGGAGACGATAACGCTCGCCGAAGGACCGGAGGACGGCTACCTGTCGGCGACTAAATACGGCACGGTACGTCTGTCTCGCCCCGAGGTTTCCGCCGAAGAGTTGGTGCAGGAGCGGGCACGAATCGAAAAAGAGCTGGCGAAGATTGAGAAGGACAAGGCGGGTTTGACCGTGCGCCTCGAAAACCCGGAGTTCCTCGCCCGTTCGCCGCAACCCGTGGTCGAGAAGGCGCGGGCACAGGCGGCGGAGTTGGACGAGAAGCGAGCGAAGCTCTCGGAACGCCTAGCACAGATCGCGGGGTAACCTGTCCCCGGCACTCTCTCCGGTACAGGCGTATAATACGCCCGTACCGGAGAATCCCATTAGCCAATCCCCGCCTTCAAAAAACAGTTGGTCCAAAACCGCAGTCCCGCCCGTAGCTCGGCAAACATCCACGCCGCCGAACTCCGAACCGCCGCTACCGAAGCGGCGCGGGAAGGCTAACGCGATGGTATTGGGCGTCCTCACTTTTCTTGGTGTCGCATCGGTAGGATGGGTAATACTTCTTTACACGGCACCCCCGAACATCATAGTTCCAATACGCCCGCTTGTGCCCAACCCGAACGGTTTTGATGCGTTGAAAATTGCCGGTAAGAAAGCTGTACGCAAAGACGACATAGGAGATGCCATCGCTCGGACCCCGAAAAAGAAATGGACACCGAGGCGGAAAAGCGAATTGGTCCGTGCGAATAAGTCGTCTCGTGACGCGGCACGCTCCGCCTTGAAACTTCCCTATATGGAGGTGAATCGCTACGTCTCCGCCGCCACGCCGTTTCCACATTATGTTGATTTCCGTAATCTTGCCCGTCTATTCGTGCTCTCGGGGGATGTTTTGTGGGCAAATGGGAACCGTCACGGTGCGACGGACGACTATTTGAGTGCGGTAACGATGGGGAGACGACTTCCGCACCGAACAGTTTTGATAGGTGCACTGGTCGGTCTCGCCTGTGAGGCAATCGGGCGACGTCCTCTCTGGGACCACGTGGAGCAAATGGACGTGGGCACTGCGTCACATTGCCTGAAGGAATTGAACGCACTTCAAAACGAAGTGTTACCTTTCTACATCACTCTCGAAGAAGAATCCTACACTGCACAGCACGTGATTGTTGAGAGTTTCGAGCACCCGGAGCTTTTGACAGACCCCGACGAATCGGAAGACGAGAGAAATGATACTTACGGGAGTGTGTTTCTGTATACGAAGATTGTACCGAGACGTGTTGCACTAGACTCGTTCCGGGGGTACATGACGCAATTAATCGCACAAGCCAGACAACCCTATTCGATCAGCAAAGTGCCTCCTCCGTTGCCGAAAGAGCCTTTGACAGCAGGTTTCGTCCCAATTTATTCGGACGCGCGGGCGAAGTTTGTCGGCAACGAAGCGGGCGATGCTCTCCTGCGAGCCGCACTTGCCTTGCGTATCTATCAACTCCGAAACGGTAAGTACCCCAAAAACCTGTCCGCACTCGTCGCCGCGAAAATCATGCCTGCTGTTCCCGATGACCCGTTTGCATTTCCTGGAAAACCGCTCCTCTACAAACCCCTGCCATCTGGCAAATACCTCTTGTACAGTATCGGGCCAGATAGCGTAGACGACAACGGCAAAGGGATTGAGGGCAAAAACGACGTAGGTAAAACCGTCCGGTATGTTGACGCGACGTTCAAGGAGGATATCGTCGCCCGTTGGTACACGTATTGAAAAACTATGGATTCCTTCGGTCCGAAACATGCACGGGATTTAACCTTCGAAGTAGCCGCGGCGTCCACCGCTCCGTAGCCGCTCATTGGCTCCTGCCCTTTTCATCAGAGGGTGGGAATCCCGACTATTCGCGACGTCGTTGTTCGACCCCCGCTATTCCTGTGCCAGGGTGCGTAACCAAACGGACGCCTTTCCCGTCTTAAGCGGTATGAACGAACATCCTTCGCGAAGCAATCGGCACAAGGCAGATTCCTCGTCCCCTGCCACGCCCCAACCGGCTTCATCGTCGGCCAACCCCCGATTTGCTTCCTCGGAGACGAAGGTCGCCTATTTCGTCTCATGGGGATTATCCGTTGCGGTTTTGAGCGTTTTTGCCATCTATGTCGGTGCGCTGCTAACCAAGCCTCGGATCGTACCTCCGGCGCGTCCGCCGATATCGGGGCAGAATGGGTTTCCCCTTCTCAAAGTCGCGACGGATAAGGTGGTGCGTGACAAAGACGTGTCGAGTGCTGTAGCGGCATCGTCCGAGAAAAAGTGGACTCTTCAACGAAAGCGTGAGTTGGTCGCCGCAAATGGGGCAGCCATAATCGCAACGCGAAATGCTCTTTCCTTTCCTTACGCGGAAGAGACCCACGCTGTATCGATAGATGACCCGCTTCCGCACTACAAAAAGTTCCGTCACATGGCACGGGTACTCGTTCTTGCAGGCGATGTCGCCTGGGAAGAGGGAAAGCAACGGGAGGCGGTGGATTATTATCTGGATGCGATAACCATCGGACGGCGCGTTCCGCATCGCACCAATTTGATCGGACGCTTAGTCGGTATCGCGTGCGAGGCGATTGGCCGTCGTGCGATCTGGGACCGACTGGAACGCATGGATACGAATACCACAGCGCACTGCCTGAGGCGATTGGAAGCACTGCAAATGGAGCGACTGCCTTTTTCCGTGACTCTGGAAGAGGAAAAATACTTCGTTCAAAGCTGGGCTATCAAGGCTATGGAGGATCCCGACCGATTTTTGGAAGCGTTCAATGACGGTAGTACTGCGACCGAGCAGGATAAAACCATGCATCAGGTGATAAGTGTATATGGGCGTGTCGTCCCGCGCAAATACGTTGCGGACACTCTCGGTCAACATATGGATAAAGTCATCGCGCAATCGAAAAAGCCATACATCAAAAGCAATCAGGAAATCCCCGTTCCCAAAGAAATCTATACGGCGATCATCGTACCGGTAATCAACCAAGCGCGGCTGAAATTTGTGTACAACGAAACCGGCGACGCGCTCCTGCGGACGGCACTCGCGCTCCGCCTTTACGAAGCGCGACACGGCAAGTACCCGACACATCTTTCGGAACTGGTTGTCGCTAAACTTCTCAGCACCGTTCCCGACGACCCGTTTGACATGCCCGGAGTCTCGCTCCACTATGGGCTACCATCCACGGGCAAATATCTTCTATACAGTGTCGGACCGGACGGCGTAAATGACGGCGGCAAAGGCATCGAATCGAAGGGGGCTAGCGGGACACCCAGTCGCGTCGTCACACTGGATGGCAAAGGCGATATGGTAGCGGGATGGTACCGATATTGAGGGGACCAGGCTAGAAACCATCGACGTGGCGTCGTCGGGCGATCTGTTCGCGCCCCTGTGTTACGGCCTCCGCTAATTTTGACTGGAGCAGGGCACGGGGCGGGAGTGCGGTCATGTACTCGGCGACGCGGGTACTGCCCGAATCGAGCGACAGCAGTTCAGTCTTTTCCGGTCCGGACTCGGTGCAAAGGATCAAACTAATCGGCTCCTCCTCGCCCCGTAGCCGCTCCTACCTATTGAGCCAGCGCAGATACAACTCGGTCTGCCCCTTGTATGCGGCCTTGAACTTACCGATTTTGAGTTCGACGACCACGAGCCGGCGTAGCAGGCGATGGTACAAAAGCAGGTCGATCACGAAGTCGTCGCCGTCGATCACGATGCGCTTCTGCCGCGCGGCGAACGTGAAGTGCTGTCCCATTTCCAGTAGAAACGTCTCGATCTCGCGCAGGATCGCCGCTTCCAGGTCCGCTTCGCTGAAATCGTCCGGCAGTCCCAGAAAGTTCAGTAGATACGGGTTGCGGAAAACGAGATCCGGCGTCATCCGTCCCTAGTCGGCGAGTTCGCGGGCAATCAAGTCTTCCGGCTTTTTAGAGATCGCCGTCCGCTCCTACATCATGCCGTCTATTTTGCTGCGCAGGGTGCGGCCGCTCCATCGCTCCAACTTGCAAAGTTCGGTATAAAATTTGCGGGCGAGGTCGTCTTTGAGCGGGAAGATTTCCTTCCCTCAATCGCGTCCTGAATGAGCGACACGCCGCCGAGGATGCCCGCGCCGTCGCCGAGTTCGGCGGGGACGATGGGGCAGGATTTGACAAGTGACGGGATGCCGTTGGCGAGGCAGGAACGGCGGGCTAGTCGCATTTGACCGGCCCGAACGATCTTACTTCCGCGGGATGCGGGCGATTACCTTGATCTCGAATTGGAAGCCAGCCAGCCAGTTCACTCCGACTGCCGTCACGTTGGTCCGTGGTTCGCTAGGAAAAGCATCCTTCATGGCCTCGATCATCGGACCTGCGCTTGCTTCAGGATCGACGAGAAACATGGTGACGTCAACCACGTCGTCGAACGTGCAACCAGCTGCTTCGAGCACCGCCCGCAGATTGCCGAAGGCGAGTTGAATCTGGGCGTCGAGACCGGGCTCGGGCGTGCCGTCCTCACGGGCACCGACCATGCCGGAGACGAAGAGCAGGTCGCCGGACTGTACGGCGGGCGAATAGCCGTGCTGGGCGTAGAGGGCGTGTGGATGGGCGGGAAAGATTGCTTTACGGGTGCTCATAATTACTACTCACCTTTCAGAACTCTGGCTACCGCCTCAATCTCAACAAGTGTAGATGTCGAGGCGAGAGAAGCTATACCGATGACAGTGGAGGCTGGACGAGATTCGCCCAAAAAGCCAGCGAGAAGAGGGATAACAGATCCCAAAATGTGTTCGTCCATCTCACTCGGATATAGACACGAACTTGCAATAGTTGGGCGACTGAGGAAC
>JACMMA010000223.1 GCA_014379275.1 Armatimonadota bacterium
TCCGGCACGACGACGCGGTACCCGGTGTCGGTCAACGCCGCGATGGTGTTCTGCCAGTACGCACCGTAGAAGTTTTTGCCGTGTAAAAGGATGACCACTCTGCCGTTCGCGGCCTTCGCGGGCGGCACGTCCATGTACGCCATCCGCACCGATTCGCCGTCTATCGTGAGCGGCAGGTACCGCACCGGATAGGGGTACGCATACTCCTCCATCGCGATGCCGAGCGGGGGTAAGGGCGCGGGTGCGGATTGCGCGAAAACTGGCGATGCCGTGAGAATGAGGAACGCGGCGGCGGCGGCGGGAACGCCTCCGCCGAAAAGGGAAATAAATTTCATGTAGCGATTGTATACCCACCCTCTCACGCCAGGACACAAAAATATATGCAACAAAACAGATGATGAGGACCCTAATAGTTAGTTAGTGAACTAAAAAGGAACAAGCGATGGAAGATTTTTGGACGATGAACGGACCGCTATATCACCCGTTACGATTCGTACATATCATGGCGGGGGGCGTCGCCTTTGTCGCCGCGCCGGTCGCGCTGGCGATAGCGAAAGGCAACACGGCGCACCGACGCGCGGGTTGGGCGTATGTCGGGGCGATGGGGTTCGCCGCCATTACCGCGCTGCTGCTCGCAATCATACGCCCCAACCCGTTCTTGTTGTTGCTCGCCGTTTTCGCATTCTACCTGTCGCTGACTGGCGTGCGGATGCTCCGGCTCAAGTACAAGGACAGCGAACGTCGCGCCCCGGCACTCCTGGACCACGTTATTTCCGGCGTGATGGTGCTGGCATCGCTGGGTCTGTTCGGTCTCGCGGTCAACGGTTTCCTGCGCGGGGATGGTTTCGCCGTCGTGTATCTGGTATTCGGGGCGATCTCGTTCCTGCTCGTGATCGGCGAGTTCCGGACGCGGAAGGCGGCGGAGACCGACCGGAAGAAATGGCTCGCGGCGCACATCCAGCGCATGATGGGGGCGTACATCTCGACCGTGACGGCGTTCGCGGCGGTGAACTTCGGGAAATGGTTCCCCGGAATCTCGCCCGTCGTCGTCTGGCTCGGACCGACGGTGGTCGGCACCGCACTGATCGTTTATTACATCAACCGTTTCGTGAAAAGTAAGAAGCCGGGGGCGATCCATGTCCGACACGAAGCGTGAGTTGGCGCGGCAGTCGCAGATCTGCCTAGGCTTGATGCGGCTCGGAACCCGCATGGCGTCGCAGTTCGACACCTGGTTCGCGGAACACGAGACCACTCAGGCACAGTTTCGCGTATTGCTAGCCGTCTGGCAACTCTCCGATTCGCCGGAGCCGGTCACGCCGTCCGCGCTTGCGGACTACCTGTTCATCGAGCGACCGACCGCGACGGCATTGATCGCGAAACTGGTCGAGCGTGGGTTACTTGCCCGCGTCCCGGACGCGACCGACCGCCGCTCGCACGGCTTGCGCCTGACGCCGTCCGGGGGAAACTTGCTATCCGTAACGGGACCGATAGCCACGGCGAAGGGTTCCAA
>JACMMA010000224.1 GCA_014379275.1 Armatimonadota bacterium
GGCGGACCACCGGTAAACCCACCCCCACCGCCGGTCGCGGGAGCCGCCTGCGGGATCGGCGGCCCGACCTTGTCGAAGTGCGTGATTTCATACAGCGTCACCGTATAGGTACCGGTCAGCCGCGGCGAATTACCCGAAAGCGTCAAACCATCCACCAGCGCGAGGCGGTCAAACCCGTTCCATCGTTCCGCATGCTTGAGCACCTGCTCAAAGCCTCCCGAAACGGTGACGTTGCCCAGCGGGTAAACGAACACCTTCTGCACCACCGCATTCGGGTCGCTCGGCGGCGCCGGGATCGCGATACTTTCCGACACGACATTGACACTGCGGTCCGCATACAGGAACTTGAGCACTTTCGGGCCGAGAACACGCAGTTGCTCGTTCCATAGTTGCCGTGTCGCGGTGAACCGGTTGGTGAGGTCGATGTTCGGCATCAACGCGCGGTCATATCTCGCCCACTCCCGTTTGGCGATGGCGACTTCCTGCCGCGCCTTGATCCGGTCCAATTCCGCAGGGCGCTTCTGCCCTCGCGCCGTGGAGAGGGCGGTCGTTTGGGTAGCCAACTTCTCCTCCGCCGCCGTAAACCGCTCATTCATCGGCTTGATTAAGAAGATGAATATCCCGGCGACGGCGAGCGTGGTGAGCACCACCAGAATAATCGCCACCTGAAACCATTTAATCTTTGCTAACACGCTTTAAATCCCTTTATCGAAACGATCACCGCTATCATTACCGATCTTCTTCGCTCGGTCCCTCGGGCCCGGCCACACCGGGGGGGGGTGCGATACCGGTCGATATGCCAGCGCCCGGCGTGGTGCCCGGTGCCGCGGCACCCGCCCCGGCGACCGGCGGCCCGCCCGTCGGGAGCGGCTCCGTGACAGCCGGGGGAGTCGCCAGTGTTTCGGGGAGAGCAGGCCTTTGCAGTGGCCGTAGCAGTGTCGCATTCACCGAGAAACTGAAGCCGTTCGCGGATGCCGTGTTCGCGCTGGGCTGATCGAGCGGGTTGACACTGGCTTGCGACGGTCGCTGCCATCCCGGAGGCCCCGTCACCGACACAGCCGTCACATCCGGGTTGCCGTAAAAAGTAATCAAATAGCGGGCGAGATTGTCCACCGCGGAGCTTTGCCCCGGCCCCGTCCCCCCGGTCACATACCCGGTCATCGCGAGGCTGCCGGCGTTCACCGCCATCGACGAATATTCGACCCGGCTGTCGGTGTACCGGGCGGCACGGCGGTAGATCTTCTGCACCCAGGCGTTGTAGAAGCGCACATCCTGGACGAACTTGACGCGCTGACCGATCGGCGCGATCTGCTCCCGCAACTTGGCGGATTCCGCTTTGATAGCGTTCACCACGCCGGTCGCCGCCGTCGCTTCCTGCTCCTTGGCGTCGGCCTGGGATTCCAGTTCCGTGGTCTGCCCCTGCCGGACGCCGTAGTACGCCAGCGACCCGGCGACCGCGGCGACGAACAGAGCGGAGAACCCGATGATGGAGTTTCGGGTCTTTTTCGTTTCGGCGATGTACGCCGGTAATAGGTTTATTCGGAGTGCCGACATAGGCTTTTTCTGTATCGTTTCCTTGGGTAGGTGTTCGCTGTCAACGACCAATACAAACGGACGGGGCATTCCCGCCTACCGTTTTGACCATGACACGCTAACTTGACTTCAACTATTTTTGAACGGAAATAGGGATCAGGAAACAGTCTCGCAGGAGACACGCGGCAACCCCAGGACCGCGGTATCGGGCGACTCCCGGAACCCTGTCCCTTTTCCCACTACTTATCCGACCCGATCACGGCGTCGCGGGCGGCGAGACCGAGCGCGACGGCGAACGTGGGCGCGATCCGGTCGAGCGTCGCCGGGTCCATCTGCCGACTGGCCACCCGCACCGATTGGAACGGGTTCGCGATGCGCGTCGCGATACCGAGTTCACGCTGGAAGAACTTGTCCAGATCCACGATCTGTGCCGAACCGCCACACAGAACCACCTGATCGATCACCTCGGTCGGGTAGCGCGAGCGGAAAAAGTCCACGCTCCGTCCCACTTCCACCGCGAGCTCCGCAAGCACCGGCAACAGCGCGTCGAAAATCTCGCGCTGTCTGCGCCGCCGCGGGTCTTCCGGCGCGGGAGGCTGTGCGGGCGCGTCGAACGGCGATGTGGGAGCGGCCTCGCCGGGCGCGATATCGAACGGGTTACCGGACGCGGGAGCGGCGAACGGGTTCGCAGCCACCGGTTCGCCGAAGGGGTTCGCGGGCGGCGTTTCGAAC
>JACMMA010000022.1 GCA_014379275.1 Armatimonadota bacterium
AGGCGCAGGATGCTCCCGTTTTCGCGCGGTGCATGGGCTACCCTTTCTGGGACGCGCAGCTGAACGACCTGAAAACGGAACTGAACGCTCGGATGATACGGACGCCCGTAGGCTCGCGGGATCTGCCGCCCCTCGTACCGTACATGGGGTATGTCGGTCCGGGGAATGTCGAGCATGTTCGCACGCAGCAGGAAGAGAACAACGCCCTGAATTTTCTGCCCGGCGCGATCGCGAACCTGTCGATATCGTTCACCGGCAGGGCGGCGGCGTGGCGGGAGACGGAGCCGACGCCCTTAAAGGAGCAGGCGACGGTGGCGGAGTTGATGGCGCATCCGCGCGGTCCCACGGTCGGCACCGGCACGATCACGGAGCCGTATCTGAACTATTGCGCCCAGGCGTACCCGATGATGCGCTCGTACCTGGCCGGGATGACGGCGGGCGAAGCGATCACGCGATCGTTTCCGGTGCTCGCGTGGAAAAACATCCTCATCGGTGACCCGCTCGTAGCACCGTTCGCCCGCCAGAATTGACGGCGTGCCAGTAGCAAGTTTAATGTTTTCTCAACCTGCTCTTAATATGTATAGGGTATAAAAAGGACGAACAGTCTATACCATTAGATTCCAAAGGATAAATTTCCTATGAGACGTGACGGTTTCACTCTGATAGAGCTACTCACGTTATTGCAATTATTGCCATTCTCGCCGCGATCCTGTTTCCCGTTTTTGCCCAGGCGCGGGAAGAAGCGCGCGCCACCGTCTGTATGTCGAACGTGCGGCAGATCGGCACCTCGATGTTGATGTATTCTCAGGACTACGACGACACACTGCCCGAACCCCGGCTGGCGGGCGTATTTCGAAATGCCGCCGACACCGGGCTGGGACAACTTTTCAAAGGCGTTCAGCCGTTTCACCTCGCTGTCCAGCCGTACGCCAAAAACCACGCCCTTTTCGCCTGCCCGAGCGATGACCTTCGACAAAACGCTTCCATCAACCGGACGGGGATCGTCGATTCGTTGAAAGCCGCGAACGTGCCGGGAGCCGACACGTTGCCCCCGTATGCCGCCAGCGGTTTACCCGCAAAGACATTCCATGAAGCGGTCGCGAAAATCTTCCCGAACTCTTATGCGACCAACTACATCCTGTCGTACTGCTACCCGTATAAAACGCGTGCTTCGGGTGAGACAGTGACTATACCCACTAACAACACGCAACGGTGTCGCGCCCTCGCGGACATCAGCGAACCCGCCAGCACGTGGATCATGACCGAGTACGGCTCCCGCCCGGACGGCAGCTTCTGCGGTTAGCCTTCCAGCGACTCAATGATGCGGAGGAAGGGTTCTTCGTCTGCGTCCGGCTTGACCAAACCGCGCAGTTTGTCCCACAGATGCGCTGGCTGTTCCGGCTTCGCTTGTCGCAAACCTTCCTCACAGAGCGCAATGGTCGCTTGCAGATATGCACGGCGCAACGCACGCTGTAACTCATGGTTGACGGCAGCAGCAGCCCGCTTCTTGTAAGTATCAACCACGCGCTGACGAATGGCATCGAACGGCGTCGCGCCAATGCCTTCCAGAAAGCCGCCCGTTATCGACTTGACCGCTTCTTTCAGCACAAAACAGCCCAGAAAGCACTCATCACAGTTGTTGGTTCCGGCATTCGTTCTCTCCTCCCTATTGCCTCCTACAAGGGATGCAGTTACCGAACTACAGCAAGAGCCATTCGGATCGCGCCTAAGTGATAAGCAGTATGAGCGAGGATCGCCATCGTGTCCCCGACGTGCTCTTCATCCTCCCAGTTGCCTTCTGTCTTCACCAAAGTTAAAACCTGCTGGTAGGTTTCGCGCAGGGCGGCTTGGAGAGCCGTCCATTTTTCGGGCGTGACGGTTTTCACCTGCCAGCTCTGTTCCCAGTCTATTGTGCCGGTCAGTTTGCCATGTGCGGCATCGAGCAAAACAGCGAGATAGAAGCGGGTATGTTCCACATGACCGGCAATGCTCGCCCCGCTTTCGGAGACAGGAACCGATGCCTGCTCCGAACTCAGGCTTGCCAGCGTCTGTAGCAGGGAAGTTCCCTTATCCAGAAAAGCCCCCTGAACATTCTCGAAGGTCTCTTCAAGAAGCCTCAAGAGAGTTGTCTCAAAGTGTTGTGCGACCGTGTTCTCCGTAGACAGTTTCATAGCATCTCCATTCACAAAAGTTGATTCCGGCATCTATTCGTTCCTCCCTGCGAATTCCCTGCATCCTTTTCGAGATTATTACAACACAGTTGCGGGCAGGTATCTCAGGAAAAGCCGGTGTCGTGATATATATAGCCCTTTGCGATGTTGTTGATGTTATCGTATTATTATAGCATGAAGGCACTCTCCCTGGACCTGTGCCAGCGCATCGCCGCCGCTATCGAACACGACGCGATGGCAACCTACCAAAATATCGCCGACCCCCTGTCCAGCGTCGAACGCATCGCCAGAAAGAAACGGCAGGGACGAAGCCTCGCCCCCGCTACTCCCGGCACCGCTCCGGGGCAGTACGCCAAAGTGCCATACGAACACTCCCCAGGCTTCGAGCGTCTGGCCCCTTCCCGCACCGACTGGACCCTGCAAAGTTTGGCAGCGGCATGACATGAGGGGGGCGGCCAAGCTCTATCCGTGTCCACGACGTCCCGCACCCTCAGACGCTTGGACTTCTCGTTTAAAAAAAGTGCCGGGTCGCTGCCGAACGGGACGAAAGAAAGCGCGAAGCCTTCCGCCGGGAAGTAAAGGGGATCGACCCGAAGGACCTGGTGTTCCTGGACGAGATGGGCGTGTCGCTGTGCCTGTCCGTTCTGTATGGCTGGGGGAAGCGAGGCTCCCTTTTAACCGAGTCCGTACCGACCAAACGCGGTAATAATCTGTCCGTTCTGGGGGCGTTCGGCCAATCCGGGATGATTTCTCTGGCGACAAAGCTCGGGGCGATCAAGCGCACCGACTTGGAAGGGTTCCTGCGGGACGAGTTGTTGTCCCGACTGACGCCAGGATCGGTGTTGGTTTTGGATAACGCGACGATCCACAAAGGCGGGGAGATAGCCCCCTTGGTCGCGCGGGCGGGCTGTCGTTTGCTGTACTTGCCGCCCTATTCCCCGGATTTCAACCCGATTGAGTTGGCATGGGGCTTCATGAAGCGTTGTCTGCGATTGCTGTCCCCCCGCGACGACGCGGCGCGGGAGGTAGGCGTCCGGGAGGCACGGGTGGCGATTCCTGCCTCGTTCGGCTCTGCCTGCTTCAGATACTACAATTACCTGCAATAAGCATGAGAAGGACTATACTACACGACACCGGGTTATCTGAACGCGTCCGGCGATGTCAACGAGCGGCAACGCTGGCGGGGCGGGCGGCGTCACTTCGGCGGGCGGCACTGGCTTTTCGTGGATAACCACGTCAAGTGGCATAAAGACCCGCCGTTCCAAACCAGCCCGACCGCGCACACCTCGGAAGTAGCCATCACCAATTACTACAACACCAAACAGGTTTATACCGCCCCGAACTAATCACGAAGGTCCGGGCGGTATCAGACCGCGTTGGTAAGCTATGTCGGTATTCGTCCGCTCCGAACGATGGTAAAAAGAGAACTATCATGCCTTTCACGCGCCGTACTTTTCTCCGCCACGCGGCGGTCGCCTCGATTCCCGTTTCCGACGCGATGTTGCCGTCGCGTCAAGCCGTCGCCGCTACCGCTTCTCCGGCGGACGACGTGCCGGTGCCGCTTACCCTGCTTCATACCAACGACCTGCACGGGCATGTGTGGCACCCGGACGAGCCGCGCGGACTGGTGCGCCTCGCTTCGTTCGTGCGACAGGTACGCTCTGACATGCCGAACGTCCTCCTGCTGGACGCGGGCGATATCATTCACGGCACGCCGGAGGAGAAGGCGTTTCACGGCATGGCGATCCTGGACACGATGAACGCGCTCCGCTACGATGTCGCCACGGTCGGAAACCACGAATTCGATTTCGGTCAGAAGGTTTTCAAAAACGCGCTCGCCCACGCACGGTTCCCCCTGCTTTCCGCCAACGTCGTCGAGGAAAAATCGGGCGAGCCGTGGGGCGGGCTGAAACCATGGACTGTGCTGACCAGCGGGGGAGTGCGCGTCGGGGTGTTCGGACTCACGACCCCGACCACGGTGCAGATCGAGTGGCCGCGCACGCTGGAAGGCATCGTTTTCGCCGACCCCCTCGCGGCGGCGCAGAGAGCCGTCGCCGAATTGCGCGCCTCCGAGAAGGTGGATTGCGTGATCGCACTGTCGCATCTGGGATACGAGGACGATAAGAAACTCGCCGCCGCCGTGACCGGGATGGACATAATTATCGGCGGTCATTCGCACACGATGCTGGACCAACAGATCTGGGTGAACGGCGTTCTGATCGCGCAGACCGGGGCG
>JACMMA010000225.1 GCA_014379275.1 Armatimonadota bacterium
AAATCGGGCGGCTACCTGATTATCGACCAGGCGGAAGCGCTGGTCGCGATCGACGTCAACTCGGGGAAGTTTACCGGGTCGACGAGCGGGCTATCCGATACGATCGTGCAAACCAACATGGAAGCGGTCGTGGAAATCGCCAGACAACTCCGCTTGCGTGATCTGGGCGGGATCATCATTCTTGACCTGATTGATATGGCGAACCCGAACGACCGCAAGAAGATCGAAACGGCTTTCGAGAACGCGCTACGCAAAGACCGTTCGCGGTGTAAGATCTCGCACCTCTCGAATCTGGGCTTGATCGAGATGACGCGCAAGCGAACCGGCGAAACCGTGAATGAGCAGATGGACGAGTCTTGCCCGTACTGCAACGGGTCCGGCAAGATCGCCTCCCCGGAATCGGTAGCCATCGAGGTGGCGCGCGACCTGCGAACGCTGGTACGTGTGCAGCCGACGGCGGAGGCATTCCTGGTCACATGCAACCCGCAGGTCGCGGCCTATCTGGTGGGCGAGGGCGGCGAAGAGATCGAAGTGTTGGAACATGCACTGGAACGTGGCATCTACGTCCGTGGTTCCGATGAACTCCATCAGGAGAAGTATGAGATCACCGGCGGACGTCTGGACGATATGGACCGGAAACATCTCGCGGTGCGACGCGGGCAGATAGTAGACGTCGCGGTGAAGCGCAACGCACTCGTCGCGCCGCCTGCCGCGACCGGCTTCACCGAAACAGGGTTACTGGCGGAGTTGCCGCAGGGCGCGAAGTTTATCGGTCAGTCGGTCCGCGCACGCTTAACCAAAGTACAACGCAGTTTGATCGTCGCGGAGGCGATGGGTAAGGGAACCGGTCCGGTAGGAAGCGGTAGCAGCGTGCCGACGCCTCCAGACACGACCCCGGCACCTCCCGAGCGACGCGCACCGGAACCGCGCCAGGGGGAACCGACTTCGCAAGGTCGCGCGAACAACTCCGACGCCAACACGAACAACCGGTCACGCCGCCGCCGTGATCGTCGTGGACCCGCGACCGCACCGGCATAAGCAAGTCACCCCTCTTCGGGCGTCGGCCAGGATGTGCCGACGCCCGAGTTATTCGCGGCAAAAAAAGACCCGCGAGCGCAATAGCTTCGCAGGCCATCAGAAGGGGTTCAGGTTTAAGGAGCGCACTCATCCCTGTTCGCAAAACCGCCGACAGTTCCGAGCCGAACCCACATACTACGATTCGTTCGTTAAGAAAGTATTAAGAACGGGTTAACTTTTCATTAACTTTGCGCGGCGAAATATTGCTCGGCGAGTATGACGGCTGCATAATCGTCCACCGGCTCAGCCGGGGTTCTCAACCCGGGGAACAATCGCTCCCACAGGTTTGTCGGCGGATTTTCTCGGCACCAACGTGCCCGCGCACGCTCCGAAGTAAATGCTTCCGCGACGAATTCGATGGCGATAGATGAGGGGAGCAGAGGGCGGACGACGGATTCGACGATTTGTGCATTTGTAGCATCCCCGATCAAGACGACATTCGCGGGAAATCGGGCGATGATCTTGCTGATCGCGGCGGGCAAATCCGGCGTAGTGACAACCTCCCGATACTGTGTTCGGGGGGGGGCATCGTTTTGTACGACGGCAATGCCACACTTGCGCGTGCCGGGGTCAATCGCGAGTGCGAGGGTGCCAATCATGGGCGCACGATGGAGCCGGTATTTGGGAGGTCTAACCGCGGGGGGATTCCCGGCAGTTCCTTGACTTCGAACGATAGGGTCACCGGGTCGGCGGCACGGTGCGCTTTCGCCGTCTTCACAACAATTCGGGCGCGGAAATCGGCGCGTTTCAAATCGTCCATGATTCTGAGCCATTCGCCACCGGTCAGGTTGACAACGTTGCTACCGGATTCGCCCTCGCTGCCTACCGTCGGGATGACCCCGGCCTTTAGCAACACTTTTCGCACGTCGTTGCGAAGGAAATCGTACACCGCATCGGCTGCTTCCTCACGGGTCATGGACGAACCGCCGTTGATCGTGGTTTCCCCCAGTTTTATTCCTCCCACAAGCACGACCGCATTCCGGTACGTCTTGACGTCCACCAGAACCGGCTCCCCGACAACCGCGTTCGCTGAAGCCACCAGCACCACGGCGACCGGCTCGTCAGAAAGGCGGATGGTTTGTGCCAGGAGTCGAATCGCGTCGTCCTCACTCGGCAGGGAGGCGTTCACGGCGGTTCCACTTTCGCCCGGCGTGTTGACAGTAGTTGGTGCCATCCGCGGTGATAGCGCGACCGCGCGCGTGCCCACCGAACCACTCGCCGTCGCCCCTCTATCTTCGGCTCGTTTTGACGTGTTGATCCAGAATCGTTCCAGGGCGGACTCGATGCGCCAAACGCTCTGGTCCGATGCGATGGAAATACGCCCTACTTCCTCGCCCACGCGGTACGTTATCTGCCCACGGCGCAACGCCGTCGCGCTGGAGCGGCTCGCCTGCAATTCTTTCGTCAGTTCATCGCGCCGCGCCAGCAACGACTCGACATCGGCTTGCAACCCCTGCAATTCCATCTGCTTCCGGTTGACCTCGGCCTGAAAGGTGAGACGCTGACTTTCCACCTTCTCCGTTTGCTCTTTCACATACAGCCCGGCTTTTTCAATCGTACGCTGCGAATTTGTTTCGATTTCTCTGAGCCGTTTTTCCGCTTTTTTGGTGTCGGTCTTAGCGAGTTGTTCTTCGGTTTCCGATTGTGTCTTGGCCTCTTCCGCAACGGTAATTCGCCGTTGGGCGGTTCGCAGTCGTCCCTGCGCCCGAGCCAGATTCGTCCGCGCGGACTCCAAGCGACCTGCTGTTGTGCCGAGCTTATTTTTTGTCGCGAGGAATGCAGCCTTCGCCGATTGTAGATTCTGGCGGGCATCCTGTAAATTGGTCCGAGCCTTACCCAACTCCTTGCGGGCGGTCTCAGCCTGACGGGTCGCTTTGTCGCGTAGCCCCTGCGCAATGTCCCGATCCTTCAGAGCGTTCTCTGCATCCGCACTTGCCGCCTCTGCCTGACGAGTGCGCTGCGTGACCTCCGAAACGAGCCGCTCGTTCTTGTTACGAAGCGACTTATTTATGGTAAGTAGCTCCACGCCCTGACTCAAGATGACGCGGAAACCCTCCGAAGCAAACCAGAGCACCAAAAACGAAACGACCGAAATTCCGATTCCACTCCCGACGGTAAACAGCATCGCCGTGTGGCGCGGTCGTAAGCCAAGCAGGGTATGCCGACGCTTGCCTACTTGATGACCAATGCGATCGCCCGCCCAGGCAATAAAGCCGGACACCGGTATCAGGACCCCTAAAACCAGAATAAGCAGTGGTACTTGCATGGGAGTTTCGCTCTTACATTATACGGAAAAACGAGCGAGATTTTTAGCGGCGGACGCGCTTAATTAAATAAATACCGAGCATGATTCCTGCGATATTTGGCAGTGCGACGGCAAGGACGGGAGGAAGTGACCCATTCTGACCGAGTGTGGACGCGAACTGTAGCAAAATCCAGTACAGAAACGTGATCAGAATCGAGTACCCGAACCCGACCCCTTTGGAGGCACGGTTCGGTGTGACACCGAGCGGTGCGCCGACCAGTGCGAAAATAAACGAACCCAGCGGCACCATGATACGCCGCGCCATCTCCACCTCGACGCCGCGTGCCTCAGCATCGCTATTGCTTGATCGCAATATCCGTGCCTTTTCCTGGAGTTGTCCCGTCGTCAGTTCGTCGTTTGGTCGCGCAGAGGTCAGAAGGGCTTCCGGCGTTGCCAACGTCTCGGGCACACCCTTAAACAGGTCCTCAGAGGAAGCAAATGACCCCCCATTCTCATCGCGTCCGTATGCCACCACTCCCCAGAGTACCCAGTCCGCGCTATCCAGATTGCCTTCCGCCGTGGTCGCCCCGATCGTCTTTACCGGCTTGCCATCCGTGTAATGCGTGACGGTGACGTCGGTCAGGCGAAACTTCCCGGCACCGATGGTCGCGAGCGGACCTTCGGAATGGACCAGGAGCGAGAGTTTCCCGGACGCGTCGGTTTTGCGGTAGGTGAACCCCGCGCCGCCGAACAACTGCCCCGCCTTCTGCTTCTGTCCGTTGATGATCGCCTGCCGTCCGCGCTGAGAGAGAGGAACAACCGTGCTGTTGATATACATGCCGACACAGGAAACGATGAAAGCGAACGCGGCTACCGGCACCATGACTCGCTCAAAAGGCACTCCGGCGGCAGAAACCGCCGTAAGTTCCGAGTCCCCGGAAAGGCGACCGAATCCAAGCAATGTCGCGAGAAGAATGGCTATGGGCGACACCAGTGCGAGCACCGGAGGCAGTGCGAGCAGGAAGAACTGGAGCAAGACACCCGCCGGAACGCCTTTCGAAGCATAGTCTAGGATCTTGAGCAGGTTATCCGCGCTCATAAAAAGCCCCGTGAATAGCAGGATGCTAAACAGAAAAGGCCCGACAATCTCGGATAA
>JACMMA010000226.1 GCA_014379275.1 Armatimonadota bacterium
AATCACCCCCTCGCAGTCGAGCAGCGCGACGGTATCTCGTGGGATCGGGTAAGGCAGATCGCGGAGGCGGTTCTGCACGACGACTGAGGCGACGCGGCGGCGGTTACGGTACCATCAATCACCATGAGAACCTTTTTACTGCTCGGCGCGATAAACGCCTTCGTCGCTGTCGCCCTCGGCGCGTTCGGGGCGCACGAGTTGCGGAACCATGTGCCGATTGAGCGCATCGCGACCTGGAACACCGGTGCGCAGTACCAGATGTATCACGCGCTCGGGTTAATCCTGATCGCCGCACTGTATGACCGGCTTCCCATAAAAGGGCGGGGTTTGGCGCGGACGGCGGGCTATTTGTTCGCGGCGGGCTGTGTCATCTTCGCCGGGAGTCTGTACGCACTGACGCTGTCCGGGGTAAAGATTCTCGGGGCGATCACGCCGATTGGCGGCGTGTGTTTCTTATCCGGGTGGGTGCTTCTGACGGTTGCGGCGGCTTCTCTCACCGTTTCCGCTCCCTCATCGGAATGAGGGAGGGGGAGTCCGAGGTAGTTCGGCACTCCCGATTGCCAGGCAGTTCGGGAAACGTGGTGACGTTTCGCCTCCGGTGCATCTGCTCCCCCTCTCTCATTCCGATGAGAGAGGGGCACCCAGAGGGTACCCGGGGGAGGGAGGAACGGGGCAGGAAAACCGCCCCGCCGCCGCGAATAAAATCGCATGAATCTGCCGCTGACCCTCGCCGACACGGTTTCCGCACTCCCTGACCCGCACAACGTCGGGACATTCCTTCGCTTCACCGCCGAGCAACCCGCCGCGCGTCACGTTTTCTCCGTCGGTGGCGTGCCCGATCTCGTTCGGTATGTCGCGCATCATCGGTACGAACCGTTCTGGATGACGGCGGCGACCGGCACGTCGGCGGGCGCGGTCCCGGTCGAGACGCAGTTCCTGCTCGCCGAACTCGCGGACGGACAGATCGCTGTTTTCGTGCCGCTGATCGATGGGATGCTCCGCGCCTCGCTACAGGGCGACGGCGAAAGCGGTCTTCAACTCGTCGCCGAATCGGGCGACCCGGCGGCGCGACAGGCGGAGTTGACCGGGCTTTTCGTCGCCGTCGGTGACGATCCGTATGAACTGCTCGCCCGTGCCGCCCGTAGCGTCGCCGATCACCTCGGCACCACCCGCCTGCGTTACGAGAAACCACTCCCGGCGTTTTGCGACGACTTCGGGTGGTGCACCTGGGACGCGTTTTATCAGGAAGTGTCGCACGACAAGGTGCGCGAAGGGTTGTCCTCCTGGCAAGCGGCAGGCATCACGCCGCGCCTGCTGATTTTAGACGACGGTTGGCAGTCCGAGCGGACGTTCGCGACCAAAGAACGCCGCCTCACCGGGTTCGCTGCGAACGATAAATTCCCCGGCGACCTCGCGCCGACGGTGCGGATGGCGAAGAGCGAGTACGGCATCGAAACGTTTCTGGTCTGGCATGCGTTCCACGGCTACTGGGGTGGTATCGATAACGACGCCCTGCCGGGGTACGGCGCGGTTTCCGTCGTCCGCGATTCCAGCGAAGGGATCCGACACCACGCGCCGAACGTGGACAACTATTTTGGGAATCTTATGGGCGTCGTGCCGCCCGCGCACATCTACCGGTTTTATCAGGACTACCACCGGCATCTTCGGGAACAGGGCGTGGACGGTGTTAAAGTGGATTCGCAGGCGTCGCTCGAAACCGTCGTGCGCGGCCTGGGAGTCGGCGGGCGTGTTCCGGCGATGCGGGCATACCATGAGGCGCTCGAAGGTTCGGTCGCGGTTCATTTCGAAGGACGACTTATCAACTGCATGTCGTGCGCGAGCGAGATGCTCTATCAGGCACCGGTATCGAATCTGACCCGCACCTCGACCGACTTCTGGCCCAATAAGCCGGAATCACACGGTCTGCATTTGTGGGTGAATGCGCAGG
>JACMMA010000227.1 GCA_014379275.1 Armatimonadota bacterium
CCGCTGTAAACGTTGTTGTTGCCTGTGACCCAGGCGACCGGTTCGACCTGAACCGGATGAATCGCCCAGAAAATCGCGCCGACAACCGCGCCGGGACCGCTTCCCGTCAGGCGGCGTAGGAGAAGAAATACCAGAACGGCGGCTCCGGCATGGAAAAGAACCCCCAGCGCATGAAAGGGCAACGCGGCGAACGGCGAAGACCCGCTACCGATGACTCCCACGGGTTGCGGTAGCCGGGCCACCGCCGCGCACGCCCCCCAGATCGTATTGGTAACCGGAGTATACAGTTGGTTGTAGGGGACCGACCAGAACTGCGTCACACTCGCCGGGGTGACAGGCAGATAGTGGGGGTTCGCATACACATTTTCGCCGTCGTCCCAGCTCGTGAACGCCCCGAAACAGGCCGCGAAGAATACCGCCGCCACCGCCAGGAATACGCCGATTGCGGGAAGCACAGCGACGACACGGTGGGGGGTATTCGGCATAGGTCTTTATCCCATCAGGTCGGCAAGCAGTTCCGCGGTTTCGTTCAGTGCCGCTTCGAACGCCGTGATAACGGTTTCGATCTGTGCGTCGGTGATAACGAGCGGGGGTTCGAACCGCATCACTTTCGCATTGTTGAGCGTGTACGCCGCGACGACGCCGTGGTGTACCAGCGCACCGATAGCGAGTTTACCGACATCCGGGTCGGCGAATTCAACCCCGATCATGAGTCCGACCCCGCGCGTGTCCGTGAGCAGGTTGGGGTACCTTTCCTGGACGGCGCGCAGACCGGCGAGTAGTCGCGCCCCTTTTCGCGCCGACTCCCCCGCGAGATTATCTCGCTCGATAATCTCCAGCGTTTTCAGCGCGGCGACACAGGCGAGTTCGTTCCCGCCGAATGTGGACGTATGTAAAAACGGGTTTGTTTTGAAGACCTTCTCCCATACTGTAGGGGTACCGACCGTCGCGCCGATAGGGACCACGCCGCCGCCGAGGGCTTTCGCGAGCACCAGGATATCGGGTGCCACGCCGCAGTAGTCGCAGGCGAACATCCTTCCCGTGCGTCCCAAACCGGTCTGTACTTCATCCAGGATCAGTAACGCGCCGTGCGCGTCGCAAATCTCGCGGGCGGTGGAAATATAACCCCGCGGGGGGATACGGATTCCGTTCTCGCCTTGAATGGGTTCCAGAATCACGGCGGCAGTGTCGCCGTTCACCGCGCCCGCCAGTGCCTCCACGTCGCCGAACGGGATGTGCGCGAAGCCGGGGACCAGCGGGGCGAACGGCGTTTTGTACACGTCGCGACCCGACGCCGAAAGTGCCCCGAACGTTTTGCCGTGATAGGACCCGGTCGTGGAAACGAAGTTCGCGCGCCCGGTGGCGATACGGGCGAATTTCAGTGCCGCTTCCACGGCTTCCGTGCCGGAGTTCGAGAGGAACGAATATTGCAAGTCGCCGGGCGTGATCTGCGCGAGCCGTTCGCACAGGTCGGCGAGCGGCTTGTTCAGGAATGTCTTCGTGGAAAGTGGTAGCTTCGCGGCTTGCTCCTGCACAACCGCGACCACTTCCGGGTGCGCGTGCCCGAGCGAAAAAACGCCGTATCCGCCGAGGCAGTCGATGTACTCCGTCCCTTGCAGGTCCGTGATCGTCGCCCCGCAGCCGCGCCACTCGATCTTATCGAAACCCGCCAACTTCAGCAGGTTTAGCGCGGTGGGGTTCACATAGCGGGCATACTTCTCGATAGTCTCCTGCGTAATCCGCTCCGCGTCGTGGGCGGCGGGGAAATCGTGCTTTAAGTCCATTTGCCTGTAGTTTACCACTTCACTAAGACGGTACGCCGTCACCGGGGGCGGGTATCGCGTCCCGGTGACGACAAGCCATCACCCCTTTTTCACATCGGCGAGCGACGCGCCGAAGTTGATATGGAACGGCTCCCCGTGCAACACGAGCGCGGGGACGCTTTGCACGCCTGCCGCCTCGGCATTCGCTATTTCGGAGGCGTTCTCGCACAGATGGACGATCCGAACGTCGTATCGCTCGGGGTCAAGGGCGGTCGCCACCGTCCGTTCGGCGGAAACGCAAACCGGGCACCCGGCATGGTAAAACACAGCGGTAGTTTTCATCGTTTATTCCCTTTCATGGCGGGTGATTTTTGCCCGCCAATCCCAGTCTAACGGGGTTGCGGACGGTCCGCGAGAGGTTACTTTTCGGTAAGGGAGGTACAAAATGGGTAGGGTCATCCTGACAGAAACGAAAACAGGCGAAAAAAATAGCATCGCGTTTGCGGTTGATTGCGAACCCTGCTCCATCCCCCGAATGCTCGAAGAGGTACTCGGGTGTAAATGGACGGTGCAGATTTTGATGCGCGTTCGAGAGGGCATTCATCGACCCGGCGCGTTGGAACGGTCGCTTCCTGGACTGACGACGAAAGTGTTAAACGAGCGATTGGCGAAGTTGGTACGCTTTGGTATTCTGCATCGTCAGGCATACGAGGAGATTCCGCCGCGCGTCGACTACGTTCTGTCCCCGTTCGGCGAGCGATTCGTCGTTCTGCTGGACGAGGTGGATCGCTTGTCACAGGAGTTCCAAAAGGGGATCAAATGAGCGGGCGGTATAATCGATGCATGCTATGTCCCCGCCGGAAAGGATCGAGACGATGACGCTAACCATCACGTTGGAAAACGAGATCGAAAAAGAAGGCGAGCTAGTCATTAACGCCCGCACGCTTACAGACGAGGAATTCTATGAGTTTTGTCAGCGCAACTCGCTTCTTCCCATCGAGCGAAACAAAGAAAGGGATATCGTCGTAATGGCGCCCGCCGACGGCTTCACCAGTAGCCGAAATTTTGAGTTCGCTCTCTATCTGGGCAATTGGAATAACGCTTTGCCGATCCCCGGAATTGCCTTCGATTCTTCGGGAGGGTTCACGCTCCCGAACGGCGCGGTTCGTTCGCCCGATGCTTCCTGGGTTTCCGCCGCGAACTGGAAAGCGGTCCCGGCGAGCTTGCGTAGCCCCGCCGTGCCGTTCTCGCATATCGCGCCGGATTTCGTGGTCGAGATCATGTCTCCCTCCGACCGCCTGAAAAAAGCACAGGAGAAAATGGATGAGTACGTCGCGAACGGCGTAAAACTGGGCTGGCTGATCGACCGTACCAATCGCACGGTGTATGTTTATCGACCGAATACGCCGATGGATACGCTGAGTGACCCCGCGACACTCTCCGGCGACCCCGAACTGCCGGGGCTAACGGTAAACATGACGCGGGTCTTCCAGGAGACGCTTTAACACACGATGTTTTGCGGCGTGTCACGGTTCAGGCACGACAGAGTCGCCGGAAATCTGTTATAGTGTGTTCGGTCGTCATCGGTCTGGGATAGGGAGAAGCAAGTATGTCCCATCAGGAACAACGTCATTATTACCTTAAATCCTACGCCCTCTGGTGGTTAGGCATGGCGTGGCTCGGCTCCCTCGTGTTAAACGGACCGTCGAAGACCTTTATTCAATCGGCGTACAACCCGGTCGCGTGGAGCGGTGCTGCTTTGCTCGCTCTCCTTTTCGCAACACTTCAGACCAATTTCCGCCCCGAGATAAGGCGGTTTTTCGCACACCCCTTGGTGTTCTGGACCGGGGCTGTCGGGTACTTCGGGATTCAGTCTTTCAGCCTCTGGGAGCGACAGATAGAGAACCCAAGCCTTCTTCGCGGGACCGCCCTGGGATTCTTCTGTCTGATAACGGTCTTGCTACTTCTGGGATGGTGCGCGTCGATCCACAAGACATTCGGCATTCGTGCGAAGCCGGATGCACCCAAGGCACCGACCGAATAGTCGCGATTGTCGTGCCGAATACGGTAGGGGGTCGTACTAAGGAAAAAGCACCAACACCTGCGACAGTCCTAAACGACCCGCCGACTACTCCCGATTCCGGCTAACGTTTTTCGGAAAACTCCCATGGTCTCCTGAAGCCGCTTATCCACGACCGCTCTCGCTCGCGCCGCACTCTGACGCGCACCACCCGGATCGTTTGCCAGGGAAAGGACCGCCGGGATAATGCCCGCAACATCCGAATCACGGTCCATATCGAACAACCACTTGTCGAGACCGATGTCCCGCCACATAAATCCTTTACTTGTCTGCTCCGAAAAACGGCAGACAATGGCGGGAATACCGTTACCGACACACATGATAGGCGAGTGCATCTCCAGTCCGAATACGCCCGCGCTACGGCGATACGTGCTCACCGCTTCGTCGGTCAACCAGTACCGGTCTCGCCATACTACCTTTGCCTTAACATCGGCGGGCAAAGGATCGTATAGCATCTCTTTACCAACGGACACCTGACACTCGTCCTCCGGGCAGACCAGAACTTTCATTGCCGTCCGCCGGACTACCGCCGTGATCGCCGCGCGGATCGGCGCGTGATCGTGCTCTTTCATCGCCTCACTTCGCGCGGTTTTTGTCACATCCTCCGGCGACTGCGCGGTCTTGAAGATTTTCCAATAGGGCGTGTAACGCAGACGCGGAATGACACACAGGAATTTCTCCTCCTCAAGTCGGTTCGCCCGGAGGAATTCGAGTGCCAAGGCGTCGTTGCGAATATCGGTAGCGAACGCTGCGTCCGGGCTGAATTCCATGACCGGGCAACCGACCCCCCGGTCCTGAACCAATTTCAGCGAAACCGAATCGCGAAAAAAGGCGAATCGTGCGTCGCGGATCAACTCCGCCTCTTTCGGATTGACAGCGGTCATCGTGATCCCATAAATCCCGTAAGGCTTTCCGCCGGTTTCTGTCCGCCAGCGAGTAACCTCTTTGTGACCGAGCAGGGAGGGACCCGAACCGTGTAGCAGGAAATCACATTCCTTGAACGCCGTGTTGAAATCGTCGTCACTTTTGAGGATTTTCAGGCGGGGAAATCGCTTGCACAGAATCTCCTCGACACCGTTACCGACACTCGTGGGCCAGAGATGAACCTCCGTATCCGGCAGGTGTTGCTCTATCAAATGCAGGACTCCGGGCGTATGCGCGATATCACCGATATTCACTGTGCCCCAGGAGGAGCGTAAAACGATCCGACGTTGCGGTCCGGTTTTCAAAAGTCCCATCGTATGGTTCCTGACCCAATCCCTTTAAATAAGTGTCCTCACGCTTGCCTGACCCGCCCTGCCGCACCCTTCGGTGTACCAGTACACCGTTAACTCGAATATTACGACCTGAATTTTGGTGGCAAACCGTCGGCTGACATCTCGGTTTATCGTCACGAAACCGATGATTTGCCACCATGCGTTTAAGCGTTCGCGGTCATCTTGCCTTTGTCGGCGGCTTGTGCGTTGGCACGGGCTTCTTC
>JACMMA010000228.1 GCA_014379275.1 Armatimonadota bacterium
CGAAATCGAAAACTTCCGCGAGCGTGGAAATGTCGGCGGAGACCCCCAGGTCGACGCTCGCCAGACGGAGAACCGGCGCGTCGATCACGCGCAGGAACGCTTCCACGGGCGGGCGCGGTGCCTCGCCGCGCCCGCGCACGGCGAGGTCCACGGAAATATTGAGCACGCGCGCGCCCTCGGGGTAGTCCATGCCGAGGAAAAAGATGTCGCTCCAGCCGGAGTGCGTCAGGTCCATACGGACCGGCGTCTGCTCCCGCAAAACCGGGTATGCCGCGTTCCCCACACTACGGGCGAGCAGTTCGCGCCGGAGCCGGAGCGGTTGATCGTCGGGATGCCCGACGCGGAACATCCATTGATTGCCCCGCGCCGAGCGGACGCTATGGCGCACCTGGTTCGCCAGCGTTTGAAACGCGATGCGGTGGTACGCGGCGGCGAGCGCGGACGAGAGCGAGTCGCTCGGGCCGTCACTTTCCTGCGCCTGCAAGAAGACGTCGGTCGCCTCCTCGAAGCGGCGTTCCAGCAGATGCGTATAGCCGTCGAACGGGATACGTCCGGTCGCGGGAAAGCCGGGCCGGGTCGGCAGATGGAAGCGATGGATCGCATACAAAAAGAAGCAGGCACGGACGCGTTCGTACAGGTTCGCCCGGTGGTGGCGGAACCGCTCTAGCGCGGCAGCCGCCTCCAGAAGTTCCTCCATCGATTGATCCCGACAGAACGAGTCGAGCGCCTGGTCCCGAACGGCGGGGTCGTCGCTGATGATGATGTTTTCTAGGAAAGTCATAGTTATATCGGACTCCCACCCCCCGCCCCCTCCCTCAATCCTTGAGAGAGGGGGAGACAGCGGAAACTTTCCGCGGACCGGATGAGAAACAAGAGCACATCGCCGGACGGCACCACGCCCCGCTTCCGGATCTCCCCCTCTCTCAAGGATTGAGGGAGGGGGCGGGGGGTGGGAGTCCGACCGATCTATTTCATTTCACGCTGCGCCAGCAAGTCGCACAGGCTTGACAGGACTTCGTCGCGGTCGTCGCCGGACAGCGCGAGCGCGAGTTGCGTCATCAGCAGGCCGTATTTCATGTCGAGCGAAAACCGCCGCCCGTGGACGCCGACGGCCAGATACTGCTCCCGTTGCGCCAGTTCGTCCAGAACCGGCGAAAGCGGGATGTCCTCATTCTCGTTCGCGGCGGCGACCGTGCCATCGAGCAGTTCCAGCACTGCCGGGGTGAAAACGTGCGTCCCCATGAAGCACAGGTAATGCCCGGCGCGGAGCCCCGGAACGATCAACGTCTGCTCCGCCTCCGTCGGGGTCGGCTTTTCGATCACGCGTTCGATCAGGAACCGATCCTGCGTGCCTTTGACTCGCTGCCCGCCGATGGTCCCGAAGTACGGCAGCAGACTCTCCCGCGTCGGCTGTATCCCGGAAACCGCGCATCCCGCTTCGCGCGCCACCTGCGCGATACGTTCGGCGACGTGTTCCCCGGGGTCGTTGCTCAGAAAAATGTGGTCGCCGACGAAGTGCAGGAAAGGCTCCCCCCCGACAAACTCGCGGGCGCTCCACAGCGCGTGCCCGTAACCGCGCGGGGCGGATTGGGTGACGAAATGAACCGCGCCCGCGCCGCCAGTGCCGACCGCCGCCGCGTACCGGCTTTCGTCGCCGGGATGAACAACGATGCAAACGTCGGGTGCGCCGGCATCCATCGCTTGCCTTACGAGGAGCGAAAGAACCGACTTAACGGCGCCGTCCCGGTCCACAATGCTTTGCAACGGAAGGGAGCGCTGGGACGGCGCTGCTGCCGTGATAACCGCTTTGGAGAAGTTCATAGATTGAGTAGCCTTACGACACCCCCTTGTGGGACGGGGCGTCCGCGTATTACGCCGCACGTCCGGCGAGATGCCACACCATTATACACCGCGCGGGGGACGGGGAACTAGTCCCCCGCGCGGTGTATAATGGCGGGTCTTCGACGAGCTATCCGGAAGTCATCAAGTCCGAGTCCGCGTTTTATTTCGTCGTGGTCCTTTCCGCCCGTGTCATGCCACGCGATAAAGAACAGGGCGCATCTGGCGATGTGCTGGAAAGAAATAAGCGATGCGACATGACAATCGGCGTTCCGCGACAAAAGTGGTCGCGGGGCGCGTACGGACGAAAAACAACCGGACTCTGAGCATGGATTACTACGATGCGCCGGAGCCCCGCACAGTATCGGTTGACCGGAAGCGACCGGGGCAAGGATACAAACATATTCTCCACAAGAGCGACATCTACCGATTTATCGAGCTTTTGCCAGACTGGAAAAATCTTGCCATAGGTCTGAACGCGATTGTGCTCGCGCCCGGTTCCAGCACCATGGACGGTTACCACGTTCCTGGCGTAGTCCATGTTTGCGCATGGGAAGCGGAAATGTGGCGGGAATACCCTTCATGGTACTACGAGTAGCATCGTGATATTTTTGCCCGGCTGGGCGTGGCTTGCGAGGAGACAGTGGACGGCTATTTTGAGTGTCGGTTCGATGAGAACGCGGTTCGCGGCTATCAGTTACTTCATATTTTGTTGCACGAGTTGGGGCATCATCACGACCGCATGACAACACGTACCCGGAAGGAATCGAGCCGGGGCGAGAAGTACGCCGAGGAGTATGCCCGCGACTATGAAGCGTCTATCTGGCAGGCGTACCAGAAGGCGTTCGGTCTGTAGATTGACTGCTTATCGCGCCCACTTTTGATACTGTAACGCGCTACTCGACCCGCTTCCAGAGCGGGTGTTCGTTCTCCGGAACGGCGTCCTCGAAACAGCCGTCGCACAGATTCGCGGTCAGGTCGCTCCCCGTGAGCCAGCGCACTCCGAACATGGGAACGGATTATTGTGGCAGGAGTGTCATGGGACGATAAAATAATCGCAGAGGAACAGATGTCGTTACGCATGGAATGGGAAGGGGAGGCGGAAACCCCGCAATTGCTGGAACGTGCGTTGATTGACCGATTCCGTTCCGCCAACGAACTCCTCGCCCAGGGTGAATGGGACGTAGCAATTTATCAGTACGGCTATGTCGCTGAGATGGTGCTCAAGACCGCGTATTTTCGGGTCATTGGAAACAACCCTGCCGATCCGGTCGCGGCGATGCTCCGTCCCGCACGAAACGCGGGCAACCGCTTGAGTCTCGGTATCCCCGACGAGAACTACCACAGTCTGCGCTTCTGGTCGGAACTCCTGCGGGCGGAACGAAGACAGCAAAACCGCCCTTTGCCTTCGGTCATCGAGATGTATCTTATTGCCTACACGCGTGACCTGTATTTGAACTGGATGGTGGAAATGCGTTATCACCCGAATCGGGCAACGCGACCCGAAGCCGTTGACGTGGCGGAGGCAGCGGATTGGCTGTTCAATAATCGTGCGGAGTTAGGGAGGTAAGAGATGCCTGTCGGGTATATTGTGCGCGATAATCGGGATAAGATCACCGGACTACAAGAGCGATTGACGGCGGAGTGGTCGCCCATTGGTACGGCACCCACGCTTTCTGATGGCAACGCCCCCATCCTGATCGAAGATTTGCAGCCCATCCGATTCGGTACGGCGCGCCAGCCGTTGCATCTTTACGTCATTTGGAATGAATGGGTCGATCTGCCGCAACAGGAGCGTTCCGAAGTCATTATGGACGCTTATGAAGCGACTCACGATTCGGCAGATGTCGTGCGGGTGACGCTGGCGATGGGCTTGACCGAAAATGAAGCCCGTAAAATGGGGCTGAAGTACAAAACGGCTTCCTCCCTATAGAGTATTTTTCCGCGGGAAACTAATACTCCGTCCATACCACCCGCCCAGGACGCCCGCACGGAAAAACAGGGCGTTACTCGATCCGCTTCCAGAGCGGGTGTTCGTTCTCCGGCACGGCATCTTCGAAACAGCCGTCGCATAGATTCTCGGTCAGGTCGCTCCCCGTGAGCCAGCGCACTCCGAACGTCGGCGTGTCGGCGTCGCCCACCGCGTCTCCCCCGGACGCGTGGGGCGGTTCGGCGCGATACCAGACCGCATTCTCACCGCAGGGGCATTGCCCGAGTTGCGCGGCGGCGATCTCGTTCAGGTCGTTGTTCAGATCAATCGGCATGCGGTCAGTATACCGGGAGTCGGGACACTACTTCGCCCGGAACGCCGCGACGGTGCCGTCCATGTTGGCGATGTAGACGCGGGCGCCGTCGGTGACCGGCGACGCGAGCAGATGTCCCGGTCCGAGTTGGTACTGCCAGAGTAGCCCGCCGTCACTCTGGCGGAGCGCGGAAAAGACGCCGCTCACCGAGCCGACGAACACCGTGCCGTTCGCGGCGGCGCACGACGAATCGTAGATCACCGACCCGGTCGGCGACACCCATTTTTGCTTGCCTGTCACCGCGTCGAACGCGTACACGAACCCCAAACCGGTCAGCGAGGCGTTATAGATCGTGCC
>JACMMA010000229.1 GCA_014379275.1 Armatimonadota bacterium
TCACCCCGATTTTCGCCATCGGACGCACGTCCGGATGGACGGCGCACATGATCGACCAACTCGAAGACCAACGGAATCATTCGCAAACACGAACGCCAGACTCTGTCTGGCGTTCGTGTTTTTCTTCTTTGGAGGCTACAGTTCCAGCAATTGTGTCACGAACGCGCCGCCGGGCGCACCGATGGAAGACTCCATGTCGAGAGGGTACCGGAGCGTAAAGTTTCCGGTCGCTTTCACACCACCTTCCGGGTCACCGCAGTAGATAGCACCGGCAATGTTGGCACCACCCGCCATATTCACATCCCCGTTAAGTCCGTATATGATTCCCTGTGCGTCGGTAGCACTACCGCCGGTAATTTTTATCCCGACGGGCTTATCGGTCTCATTGTAAACGAACAATGTCGGGGTGGGAAGCCCGTTCGTTATTCTGTAGACGGATTGTCCAGTTTGCGAGAAAGTGCCCTTCACGACGAGCGTGACGCCATTCGTCAGGACGCCACCGGAATGGTCGCCGTCACCTTCCACATTCACGACAGAGTTGCCGCCCCCCGCGAGCGTCACCACCTTGGAGCCGTTGAGTTTGATACTTCCTTTGATATATCGGGAACCAGAGATCGAAGCACTGCTGGTGATACTGCCGTCCCAGATTCCCCCGGCTTTAGCCTCGGCGATCCAGTTCTGTTTCATCGCGGCGGTCATCGCGTCGGTGAAAAACTGGGCAGGTGACTCCATTCTGGTGTTGGGAACGTAGCCGACACCGTGGGGAAGACCGGAGTAAGAAGAAAGAGCCCCATCCACGACGCTATTATTTCCGACGGATAGATCGCCGTTCGCCGTGCAGTTAGCGATATGTGTTCCCAGCGGGATGGTAAGAATGTTCGCAGTCCCGTTAATATCGATCGTGCCGTTGGACTTGATCGCCGCACGATCAGCACCCAATTTAACCTGTTTGATCGTCATAATCGCGGTCAAAGTAATGCTTCCCTTGTCCGCGCTGACGCCTTCGGACACCACTTTTCGCGTCCAGGCGTCTACCGATGTCACCGTGGTCTTGAACGTTCCAAAAGGAACATTCGTCGTCTCGGGAAGGGTCGTTGTACTGGGACTTGTCCCACGATAACCGACATCGAGACTTAAGCGATGTACCGCGTCGTCCATGCCCGCTTCCGCCAGAGTCAGCGCCTTTGCCCGAAGCAAACCCTGCCGCGAATTCCGCACCTGAGCTGTCGTCAGCGATGCCAGCGACGACATGATGACGGCGAACACGACCAGGAAAGAAAGGACTATCACGGTAACATACCCGCTGTTGCGCCGCGAACGGCGCCGACAACGTACATCGGCCGATGAAAGAATTGTTTCACTATTTGTCATTCGTATATCCCCTATCCACTGCTGGATGGATCTTAAATCAATCACGGTGGTTTCGCAGGCAGACGCTGCCCGACATGGTAAGTTTACGTGCCATCTTGCGCGAATCAATGTCGGAGAAATTAACCGCGACATCTACCTGTTGCACATGTCCGAGCGCGTCGGCGTCGGACGCACTTACCGGGTAGAGCACCTGTACATCCGCGCCGCTGGCACCTGCGCTCACTTGAATCTGGCTCGGGCTACCGAGTGCCCAAGCTCCCGAAGAAGACTCGCCATTCACGGTCACAGACGGGGCGCTGACAGCTTTCGCGCTCAGTGCAGGGAGGACGCCTGATATCGGTTTTTCAAACTGGTCACGAACGCGGTAGGTCAGCGCGATGCTCTCGACGTTTTTCGCGAGCAAATAGCGCGACCGGGCGACACGCTTAGAGCCGACGCCAGCAATCACCGTTTCCCGGATCTCTTTCTTAACGGCATCGTGCTCAAAAATGATGTAGTCCGTGACCCCCGGGAGAATGATACTGACGGCCGCCGGGTCGTACCCTGCCGCCTGCATCACGATAGTAGAGCCGTTCGTTGTGTACGTTTTCGTCGGGGAAGTATGGAAGGCGACAACGCCCGATGCGTACCGCATCTGTGCCAGCATCTCGTCCACCCCCCTGCGGGCATCGAATCCCATGCCAGTGTCCGTCACCTGCTGACTCGCTCCGAGCGCCAGGGCACGTAAGCCAGCGGTCATTGTAACCATCAGGATCGAGAAGACCGTAACAGCAACCATGGTTTCGACCAGAGAAACCCCGCGATAACGGCGACGCGATAACGATCGTTTTTTCAGTGTGCTTCGCATTATTGTACAACTCCGTCCGGTGACACGAGGCTGGCGAACGTCCGCCGTTTCTTCACATTCGTGCCACCGAGAGCACTCCATGTTATTGTCACCCGGATAAAAACGATCTTCGTGGTGTCCAGAAATTTGGCGGTATTCGGGTCCTGCCAGGGCGAAAGAGTCATCGTGATGTCGGGGTTCGCCAGATCGCCTATCTGCGGCACTACTCCCATCTTCAAAACATCCGCCTTGGTGTAATCGCGGGTGGACAGCGGCACCCCGCGATAAATCCGCACGTTCTCGATCACCTGCCTCGCCGCGTTATAGGCGGCGTTGTTTTCGGTGGCGACTTTTGCATTCACACGAGATGCGATCAAAAGCGAGGTCAGGCCGAGCAGGAGCATCGCCACCACAAAGGTGGCAATCAATCCATCAATCAAAGTTGCCCCGGCGTTACGCCTCCGCCTGGCATTGGGAAAGAGGCGTGATCTCCTATTCAATCTATAAAAATTCATTGTTTCCGGTGCCTACTTCGTATTCGGTGCCCGCTCACATATCTGGTACACCTTGATGATAGGTTGCTTTCTTAGCAATCTTCATGCCAAAACGAAAAATTTTTAAAAACGGCGAATTTTCAATCTAAATACCAGGAGTAGTCTTTTTCGCACCGAATATATGACTTGACATACTATTGACTAGTAACTCATGCGAAATGCGGTCTTTTTCACGCCGATATAGGATGGTTTCTCACGCAAATTTCGTTCCGATCTTCGCTCAAGAAGCCGGTAATTCCCTTGAGGAAAATACAGGACTTAAGTCGGATACTTTCGTTCTTTAGTATGTATGAGACGAGTTACGCCAAGCCACGATGGCTGACCAGAATACACCACTGAATGCGTGGGAATGGACTCCTATAGCTCCCCTAAAGCAGTCCTTGCTAACGGTAACACGGTGACCAATCTTAGTTCGCGCCACGAACGCCTCCTGCCACTTTCCTTGCCCGACTTACTTCTTAAATTTTTCCTCCGTAAGGATAATTAGATCTATACCTTTGGCATGAGTATTGCCATACCAAAGTATTAGCGCCCTTTCTCCCCAGGCGGGACGTTCGACGGGGTCCCGATGCTTCGCCATTTATACTTATATCGAAGCCGTCTTTCTGGCCTGTTTTCTGAAAGCGGCTTTGGCATTATGAACGAATAGTTTGTGGTGCACGATTCACCTAGGAAAGTTTTTACATTTTGAGAACGCTTATCTCCCCCGTATGTGTCCGCCTTTTACGTTATGCCTTGCCTACCCCCGTCGACTCTCACAACGTTGCTACTTCCGACCCGCGAAATAGGGTCACGAAGTGGGTGGGTTGCGCGGCGCTCGTGATAGCTTTATTAGCCGCAGCCGACGCCGGACGCGCCGCGAATGCCCAGTGAGTCAGCTATAACGCCAACC
This sequence comes from Armatimonadota bacterium, assembly GCA_014379275.1. Classification (GTDB taxonomy): domain Bacteria; phylum Armatimonadota; class Armatimonadia; order Armatimonadales; family Armatimonadaceae; genus JACMIU01. Next base: position 3,644 of record JACMMA010000229.1, read on the forward strand.
GCTACACTACAGGGACGACCAATTCGACGACGTATACGGGTTTCGACAACGCAACGAGAAACTCCATCATTACAACACGTACTACTCAGGGTGTGCAGACACTCACCGGCGCAAATACCACGCGATACTTCGGCTATAACGTCGCCGCCGCCGCCAGTTCGGGCGCGAACGGGCTTTTCATCGACGACGCCGCTCCCTATCCTGACGGACACGAGTTCTCCACAGGTCTCGTCCAAACCGGTAGCGGCGCCGGCGGGAACGTAAGTGCCACTTTCACGGGTGCCACGGCGACTTCTGGTACGCAAGCATTCAGTACGAACACCTGGATCAAGGGTGCCACCGAATCCAACAGGACATGGAACGTGTTGGCTGGCCGCGCGAGTATGTTAGGTGGCTACACCAACTCGACATCGGTTGGTAGCGTCACCATCAATCTCGGCGCGGTGTATACCATTGGGGGACACTGATCGGCACGAACACGAACGCGAGTCTCAACGTTCGTATGAACTTCTATAACACGAGCGTATCGGACACGTCACTATTCGACTACGCGGTTACCGGAATCACGAACGCTACCGCCAACCCGAAATTCACCGGCGTCACCAGCACGACCGGTTTCAACCGGGTCGTCATCACGGGACTACAGACCAGTACCGCCGCGCCAAACGCCACTTACCCCGCTTATCCGAACGCGGCGTTTATCGCGCTGGATCAGGTCGAGATGGGTCAATTTCAACCGGTACCCGCGCCGCCCGCCGCCATTTCGCTCGGAATCGGTGGTCTGGTTGGCTTGCTGGGTACGGGGGCAGGTAAACTCCGTGCCCGCCGTAAACGAACCGCGAAGAAAGTTTGATGCACTCATTCAAGCTAAAAAGTCGCTCCGAACCGCATGGTTCGGAGCGGCTTTCAATTTCGGCAGATTCACCCGTCGGTGGGAAGTTTCGCGATCAGAACCCGTAGCCGATGCTCACCTCGCCGCGGGTTTCCTCGGTCGTGGAAACGTTCGGCAGGCGGATGTCGCCGGTGACGTGGTCTACGCGCCCCCCGACGAACAGCGCCCGATTCAGGTTATACGAGCCGTACAGGCTGAAGCGGTTGCCCGACAGTCCCGGTCGGCTATCATCGTCTTTGCGCCGCACCGCGATCTCCGCCGATGCCTTCGCCTTCTCCGATACCCGCGCGTCGAACCGCCCGAAGAAAAGTCGCGTGTTGCCGCCCCCGGAATAGCCGAGCGGAGCGCCATCTACCGTGTACGCGACCGGAGCCGAAACAGAGCTGAATGTGTCGGGGTCGATGGTCGAAAACTCCAGGCGCAAACCGTATTTCCCGGCGTTATCGAGGCGCGGGCAGTAACCACCCAGGAGAAGACCGATCTTACGCGGTGTGGAGATCACCCCCCCTTGCAAACCTTTCGGGGCCTGGATATCGTCGACCAAAAAATCGGTGTAAAGCGTCACATCCCGGTCCGGGATGGCACGATACGAGATTTGCGCGTCGATCAGATAGTTGAACCAGAGGGTGTTCGGGTAGGTATTGCCGCCGGCGATAAAGCCGAGCGGTCGCTGTTCGTCGTTGTTCGGTTCGTCCGTGAACGCGTTCTGGTACGCATAGAACGGCAACACGAGTGCCCAACCAGCACCGGGAAGACGTGTACTTTTGAATGTTTCCGCCACGGAGAGCTTCCAAGCCCCGCGATCCCCCGCGGTTTCGATCCGCCGTCCGAAGACGAACCGGCGTGTTCCAGTCGCTACCGGATCCACCCCCGGAATATCATCCTCGAAAATCTGCCCCGCGAACTGCGTGAAATACAGGCGTCCCGTCCGGCGACCGAGTGAACCAGGCAGGAAGAAACCCTTTTCGAAACGGACCTGCGGGATAGATGGCGCGTCATCGCCCAGAATCATCGCGCCGGAAAAGCCCGGCCCCCAGCGGAGCGGCTGCCGTCCGATGGTGATGTCGATCGCGGGCGTGTTGTAACGCACGAAGAGCGTCTCGACCGACGGGAAATCACGGGCGGGGCGGAACGCGTTCCACTCATCGCGATAATTGCCGACCGACCCCGCGACATACCCGTCGCGCCCTATCGCCGACGTGACCGAGAAGCGACCGATCAGATCCCCGCTAACCGGCGTCGCGCCCGCCCGTGCCTTTACGAGCAACGAAAAGCCCGCGTCGCCCGCCGGGATATTGGGGATCACCACGCCGCGCGCGCGGAGCTCCCGCGCAAACTCCGTCACCAGAGCGCGGATCTGTGACCGCGCACTCGACGGAACGTTTGAAACGTCGTTCGTGGCGAGCAAGTCGGCGACAAACTCCGCCATTTCACGCCGCGTGTACAAACGATCCCCCCGAAAGAAGTCCGCGACCGCGACACCCTTGACCTGTCCCGCACTCGAAAGCGACCCTAAAAGATCGTAGGCAACGTCGCCGCGCGGCACAATATCCTCCGGCAAAGCAAACGCGTTCATCCCCATCGTGAACGCTACGATCACACCCGCACTAATCGATAGCCACTTTTTACTGACCACTAACTCGGTACCCCCTCAAACACGGACGCGGGCGACGCGGGCGGTGCGACCGCCTTCGGCGTCGGGCGGGTGTCCTGCATTCCGTCCGCGGTGAACTGTCCGCGGGCAACCCGCAACACTTCGGAGCGAAGCACCTGCGCATTCTCGCCCTCGACCGCGATCCGGATCAAGCGATCTATCTCACGGCGCAACGCAGACGGGTCGATTCCGTTCGCGTCGGACACGAATATCTTGGCGTGCTCGGTGGCGCGTTTTTCCTCGTCGGTGTACAGCAGTTCCTCGTGTAATTTTTCGCCGGGACGCGTTCCGGTGTACTCGATCTTGATGTCCGCGTCCGGACGGAAACCCGACAGCCGGATCAGATCGCGGGCGAGATCGAGTATCCGAACCGGCTCACCCATGTCCAGAATAAATATCTCGCCGCCCGTTCCCATCGCCCCGGCTTGCAGAATGAGCTGTACCGCTTCGGGGATCGTCATAAAATAGCGGGTCATTTCCGGGTGTGTGACCGTGACCGGACCGCCGCGCAGAATCTGCTTACGCATGGTCGGTATCACCGAGCCGCGCGATCCCAGCACATTCCCGAACCGGACGGCGGCGTATTCCGTACGTGTCGTGCGGGCGAGCGTCTGGATGATCATTTCGCAGATCCGCTTCGTCGCCCCCATCACCGACGACGGGTTTACGGCCTTGTCGGTCGAAACCAGAATAAACTTTTTGACACCACATTCGGCGGCGACCTCGGCGACGTTTCGCGTGCCCAGGATGTTGTTCTTTACCGCCTCTTGCGGGTTCGCCTCCATCAAGGGGACATGCTTATGCGCGGCGGCGTGAAAAACAACCGTCGGTCGCTCCTGAAGAAAGATCTCCTCGATGCGTCCCCGGTCGCGCACCGAGCCGATCACCGCCGTTGTCGCGTAGCCAAACTCGCGGATCATTTCCTGCTCGATCTCAAAAACACTGTTCTCCCCCTGCCCGACCAGAATCAGCCGTGCCGGGTTGAGCGCGGCGATCTGCCGGCATAGCTCCGACCCGATCGAGCCGCCCGCGCCCGTGACCAGCACACGCTGACCAGACACATAACCGGCGATCTTTTCCATGTCGGTACGCACCGGGGCGCGGCGGAGCAAGTCCTCGATGTTGATATCACGCACCGGCGGGCGACGTAGGCCGCCCCCGCTACGAACCATCTCCCCCACGGACGGCACGATGCAGAGCCGCGCCGTGGTTTGCTCACAGTGCGCCAGAATATCGCGGATGGTTTTGCCGGACGCGTTCGGGATCGCAATCAGGATGACGCCCACAGAAAGCCGCTTACAAATCTCCGGGATTTCGGCGCAGTTTCCGAGTACCGGCAGTCCGTGAATACGAATCTTGCGCTTGAACGGGTCATCGTCCACAAAGCCGATCGGGAGTAAGCCGTCATGTGGCCGCCGTTTTAAGTCGCGGGCGAGCGTTTCACCGGAATCACCCGCCCCAACGATCAGCGTCCGCTGGCGCTGGGCGTCGGCGGCGGAGTTGGTTTCGGGGTTGCCTTCGCGACCGAAGCCGAGGTTTCGCCCGAGGTCGGAAAGCTCGCGGTAGCCGATGCGAACCCCGGACAGGAGGAGCATGTTGATGCCCCAGTCCATGACCTGCATTCCCCAGGAGTAATCGCCCTGCGCGCCGAGGCCGACGGCGTACAGGAAGACATAAAACGCGACCGAGGATGCGGTAATCGCGGACAACAGGAGGCGAAGGTCCGGCAGGGACATGTACCGCCAATGAATGCGATACAGGTGAAACAGGCTGATTGCACCGAGACGAAGACCGACGAGTACCGGCAACGTCCAGAATATCACCTGCCGATTGAGCAGCGATGCCTGGTCCGGCAAGTCATATTTCAAGATATACGCGAACGCGGTCGCGGCGGTCATCAGGCAGGCATCAATCGCCACCTGTGCCACGATACGTCGGCTGATGTTCCCCCAACGCGACATGGTTCTCCTTCGGCGAGGCTGATGCGCTACGCCGTTCGATCTATCGGTTGCCCCTTCCGGTCAGTACCGGAGTCACCGTGCGAACAAGTATGTGAAGATCGAGCTTCAGCGAGCGATGGTGCTTATAGTATACGTCATGCGCGACTTTCAGTTCATCGGAAAGCTCATCGCGCCCATTAATCTGCGCCCATCCTGTAATTCCCGGCAATAAAGTGTCAACCCCGCCGCGGGCACGCAACTCGTTTAGATGCGTCTGTGCCGGGAGGGCGGGACGTGGACCGACAAGGCTCATCTCGCCCTTGAAAACGTTGACCAACTGGGGTAGTTCATCCAAGCTAGTGCGGCGCAAAAACGCCCCGACTTTCGTGACCGGGCTTTCGGTCTGCTGTTGCATTTCGGCGGTGGAGATATTAGGCGCGTCCCAGCGCATGCTACGAAATTTGAACAGGCGGAAGCGGACCCCGTTCCTACCGACCCGCTCCTGCACAAAAAAAGCTCCGCCCGGTGAGTCCAAAGATACGACCAACGTGATTGCCGCCATCAAAGGAAGAAAGAGTAGGCAAAGAACGGACGCGACAACGAAATCCCATATACGTTTTGTGGATTCGTATCCGGCACTCGATGTGGATATGCTTTTCGGGGTGGAATAAGAAAGGTTCGCTAAGTTCATGCGGGCAAATAAAGGGGGCAACGAGTGTAGGACTGCAATTATGGTTTCATAGACACCAGGAAATAAGAGTAAGTTACCTGCTTTTACCTTCAAAGGTAAAACGGACGTAAGGCAGTGTACCTAACACGGGCTGATAAATCAATCGCTTCTATCACGCCACGCACCGAAAAACCGGTTATAATATATCCGTGGCTTTTTACTCTTTGCTTACCGCCGTTCGGCCACATCGGGTGGCGGGCGGAATCGGCTTGCTCTTGATTAGCGCGGGCATCGCCTCAGTACGCTACCCCTTCGCGCGCCCCACTTCGTTCAACGCGGCGGGTATGACATCCGCCATCACAGGTCCACAGAATCTGTTGCAGCGCCCATCACAAGAGGGCAACAATAATAACGAATCAGACGTCGCTTATCGCGGCTTTTCGCTGTCCACCGAGGCTCTCCCCCCGTTCCATATCACAAATCTTTCCTTATCTATGCGGGAAGGGGAGCAGTTCGATATCCTCGCGCTGTCCCAGCAGGGCGCTGTTCTGGGGACGGTTATACCGCTTCGCGATAATTCCGTCTCGCCCGGTACGAAACGCGCCGCCCCGCGAACGTACGCCGCCCGGTGGGAGAATGGCACGTTGTACCGGTTGCCGATTCCGCCCGGTGCACACCGAGTTGTCGCCGGCGACATAAACGACCGGGGCGATATCGGCGCGGTCAGCATCCGGTATCGGCGCGGAAAGCCGTCGTTCAACCGTGTGATCCTATACCCGCGTGACAACCCTTTCCAGGATCTGGGGACACTGGATACCGAGTATGCGCAATCCGAGACGGACAATTCCTCGAAAATGCGCGGCGTTTCCGAGAACCTACTGTGCCTCAATAATCGAGGAACACTGATGGCTTTAGTGGGCAGTAAAAGTTGGTTCCGACGTTCCGACGGAGCAATGGCTCCTGTCGGTGACGGTATCGCGTTTGATTTGAATAACAACGATACCGCGGTCGGTTTTGTAGGCGCCTTTGCCAGTGGTGCGGTGATGTGGCGAAACGCCACTTTCCCGGATAAATCGTCCATGACGCAGTTACTACCGTCACATAAGTCACTGGAACAAGGCGGGCAGTCTTATTGGCGCGGCTCCGCGGAGTGCATCAACGACAAAGGAAACGTCGTAGTCTCGGTGCCGATCGATTCGTCCAACGGGTTTCGGCGTCTGGGTCGCACCGCTTACTACCTCTTGCGCGATGGTAAGTTGCAGTTGATCGCACAGATGCGCGGATATCAGCGGGCGCGTTCACATATCAATGATTACGGCGACGTGATCGGGTTCGCGGACACCGACCAGCAGACGCAAAAAACTTCGCCCATCCTCTACCGGGATGGGAGGATGTATGATCTGACCGACGTGGCACAGAAGTCCGGCTGGACAATCGTTGGTGCAGCGGATATCAACAACCGAAGACAGATTCTTGCTTACGGAGTTCACACGAGTCAGGCGGATGTCACCGTGCCGATTTTGTTGACGCCTATGCGTTAGGGAACCAGGGAACAATAAAAAACCGAGGCGTGTGCTTGCCGCTCCCCTCGCCGGCACTGTTCCCTGCGACTTATCTCCTATTTGCTTTTCACCTTCTACTCCCGTCCCGCGAAGCGGGATGAGACGGCGTCCCAATTCACGGTATTCCACCAAGCTTTCAAGTAATCGGCGCGTCGGTTCTGGTACTTCAGGTAGTAGGCGTGTTCCCATACATCGTTGCCCATGACCGGGTACAGACCGCCGTATTCCGCCATCATCGGGTTATCTTGATTCGGGGTCGAAAGGATTTGTAGTTTGCCATCTTTCGCGCGGGCGAGCCAGACCCATCCGGAACCGAACCGCTTTGCCCCCGCATCGTTGAAAGCGACTTGAAGGTTTTCCACGGAGCCGAACGTAGATTTGACGGCGTCCGCCAGCGGTCCGGTCGGCATCCCCCCGCCCTTCGGCTTCATCAAGTTCCAGAACATCGAGTGGTTAACATGCCCGCCCGCGTTGTTGCGTACCGCCGTACGGATCGCCTCGGGCACCTGATCGAGAGCCATGATTAGTGATTCCGGCGACTTCGCCGCGAGTTCCGGCGCTTTGGCGACGGCGTCGTTCAGATTCTTGACGTACGTCGCGTGGTGTTTGTCGTGGTGAGTCTCCATCGTCTTTTTATCGATGAACGGTTCCAGAGCGTTCGTCTTATATGGGAGCGGGGGCAGGGTGTACGGACCGCTCCCGGTGTCGGGGGCGTTCTTGTCCTGCGCTTGCGCCATGCGCGAAAGAAGTGCGGTCGCGGGCAAGGAAAACAGCGCGGCACGGAGTACGGCGCGGCGATTCAGAAACGAACTCATCGGGTGTTTTTCTCCATTCGGGGTTTGCTGCGAATCGGTAGTTTACGATCCATTGTACCCAACATCCCCCTATAAAAGGACGTGACGGGCAACAGTACACCGTCGCGTACTCCGCAGTCGGTGCCCCGGCGACGTTTATCGATCTGTTTACGATCACGCTGTTCGATTCCCCACAGACAAACTTCGACCCCGCGACCACTTCCGGCACCCTGACCGAAGATTCCGGTACCGGAGTCCTCCCGACGAACGTAGCTTCTTTGCGATGCAACCTTCTCCGATTGCGAGAACAGCGGCACCGCGTACGGTGAGATCGGTGCGGGCGCGGCGGTGGGCGCGGTGCTCACGCGCCGGCGGCAGCGACTCACCGCCCGAGATGAGCGACTCGCGGACCGGGTGAAAAGAAAACAGGAAACGGCGCGGGGCCGTATCACTTCCGCGCTTTTTTTCGCGCCGCGGTAACAGAACGTCTGATACACCGATTCGGGTACTATCGGGTGTCAAAGGACTCCGCGTTCGCTCCCACGGTATCAAAGTGCGAACGGTCCGGCGGGGCGATGCGGAGTGGCGGTATGAACTTAGAAAGCGATCAACAAGCAATGACTTACATCACGACACGAGACGGCACCAAACTTTATACGAAGGACTGGGGGACGGGACGACCCGTTATCCTGATCCACGGCTGGCCCCTTTCGGCGGACAGTTGGGACGATCAGGCGATGGCTTTCGCCGACGCGGGCTTCCGCGTCATTTCCTACGACCGGCGCGGATTCGGTCGTTCCGAACAACCCTGGGGCGGCTACGACTATGACACGTTCTCGGACGACCTCGCGGACGTCATGGGAGCGACCGGCGCGACGAACGCGACGATCTGCGGCTTTTCGATGGGCGGTGGCGAAGTAGCCCGCTATCTGTCACGACACAGCGGCAAGAACGTTTCGCAGGCGATACTTGTCTCCTCGGTGGTGCCATACATGCTCAAAACACCGGACAATCCGAACGGCGTGCCTCAGACACTGTTCGAGCAGATGACTGCGGGCATGAAGAAAGACCGCGCCCACTTCTTCGCGGGCTTCTTCAAGGATTTCTACGGCGTTGGTCTGGTCTCGCATCCGGTCAGCGACGAAGTCCTGGAAAATTCGCGCGATGTCGCGATGATGGCGAGTTTGAAAGCGACTCTCGCCGCCGCCAACGCCTTCGCGACCACGGACTTCCGCCCAGACCTTGCGTCCTTCACCGTCCCAACGCTAATTATCCACGGCACCGACGACAAAACGGTGCCGATTGACGCCACCAGTCGCGAAACGGCGAAAGCGATTCCGCACGCAAAACTGATCGAGTACGATGGGGCGCCACACGGACTGGCGGCTACACACAAAGAGCAACTGACAAACGATATACTGGCATTCCTGCGTCAGATGTAACCACCCCCTTTCACCCCCGCCCTCCCTTCTATTTTAACGGGAGGGAGGGCGGGGGTGAAAGAACGGCGGCAGATCGCTACTATGCGGGGCAACGCTAGAACCAGGGGCACTGAACGGCGCAACGTAATGGCTGCGAACGCCGGTCGAGAGGATGGATTTCCACCCCCTACCGAACCTGACCTGTACCACGGACCACATACTTGATCGTGGTCATTTCTTCCAGACCCATCGGACCGCGTGCGTGTAACTTCTGGTTCGAAATGCCGATCTCCGCCCCGAAGCCGAACTCATAGCCGTCTGTAAAACGTGTCGAGGCGTTGACATACACCACGGCGGCGTCCACCTCGTCGGTGAATTTTTGTGCCGACGCGTAGGAGCGGCTAACGATCGCCTCACTGTGACGCGAACCGTACTCATTGATGTGCGCGACGGCTTCCTCCAGCGAGTCCAATATTTTCACCGCGAGTATCATATCGTTGAACTCGTTGTAGAAATCGTCCTCGGTCGCCGGGGTCACCGGGATGAGCGAGCGGTAGGCGCCCTTCAACTCGTCCACGAGCCGCACCGTACGTTCACAGCCGCGAATTTCGACGCCGCGCTCCTGCAAGTTTTGTAACAGCCCGACCACGGTCAGTGCGGGCGCGGCCTGCGAGTGGATCAGCAACGTTTCGGCGGCGTTGCAGACCGACGGGCGCGACGTTTTCGCGTTGACCACGATACGTTCGGCGAGCGTCATGTCCGCGTCTTTGTCAATGTAGATGTGGCAGTTGCCGGTGCCAGTTTCGATCACGGGAACCGTCGCAGTCTTCACCACGGTTTCGATCAGCGATGCCCCGCCGCGCGGGATCAAACAGTCCACGTATTTATTCAGGGTCATCAAGCGACGCGCCGCCGCACGATCCGTGGTTTCGATCAACGAAATCGCGCCGGCAGGAATCCCGACGCTCTCCACGGCATGGGCGAGCGTCTGCGTCAGGGCGATGTTGGAATAGATCGCCTCCTTCCCCCCGCGTAAAATACAGGCGTTGCCGGATTTGAGACAAAGCGCGGCGGCGTCCACGGTGACGTTCGGGCGCGATTCGTAGATGATGCCGATGACTCCGAGCGGAACGCGGACTTTGTTGATTTGCAGCCCGTTCGGACGGCGCCACCCGCCGACCACGTCACCGACCGGATCCGGCAGGGCAGCGACCTGCGCCAGACCGTCCCGCATCGCGTCGATACGTTTGTCGTTCAGAAGCAGGCGATCCACCATGTGAGGGGCGACGCCGTTCCCCTGTGCGTTGCCGACGTCGCGGCTATTCGCGTCGAGAATTTCGCGGCGTTTTTTGTCGAGGGCATCCGCCATCGCGAAAAGCGCGGCGTTTTTGATCCCCGCGCCCACGGTGGCAAGTCGGTGCGCAGTCGCCTTGGCGGCTCTAGCTTTAGCGTCTACTTCCGCATAGGCGGCGGTCTCATCGGCGGTCAATTCGGTTAGCGCGTCCATACTACAATCAGTCCTTCATCTTAAATGCACAAGCGGATAAATCAGTGTTCGGCGATAAAACTCGCGTCCCATTGCCAGGGTGTTACCGACTGTCCCCGGCGACGCCGCTCTGCAATGCGGAATGCGTCCAGAGCAACTATCGAGCGTAGTATGAGCGCGGTGATTCCCCAAAGACTGATCGGAAGTAGCGCCAGCAGGACGAAAGTCGCCAATAAAAGGGCGAACCCCTTCCCCCACTGTGCGTTGCGCAACTGTCCTGCTCCGGGCAGCAGGAACGACAAGATCGCGGAAACGTACGGGGTCGCCTCGGTCACCGGCAAAACATCCGTCCTCTGGGCGACACGCGCCGCGCTACCGGGAGCTACTGGATATGGCGATTCTGATCGATCTGAGTATCGTTCCGCTTGCTGGACTTCGCGCCGCGCCTGCTGACGCAGGACGCCCACAGGCGATGTAACGGTAGGAATCGGCGGTACCGTCGGCATCACCGACTCGGATTTTGTCGGCTCTGCGACATCGGCGAAACTCGCCCCACAATTGAGGCAGAATGAGAATGTCGATTCCCCCACGTTCGCCGGTGCGGGGGTACCACAGTTCAAACACAACCGCCCGCCGCTGCTCCGTTGCCGCGCCTCGACTTCGGCGCGTCGGCGTTCGAGTTCTGCCCGTTCCCGGTCGGCCCGAGCCTGAACCGCTTTGCGGTGGGCGTCCTCGCGTTCACGGCGCAAAGACTCGGCTTGTACCTGAGGGGGAAGCGGCATCTCTCCCGACTTCCGCGACGTGGAAACTCCCCCCCAAGTGCCGCCCTGCACCGTGCCGAGTTCGGCGGCGTAGATCGTTTCCTGTTCAGAAAGTCGCCGCCATTGTGCGTCGGTCATCGCCGCTTCACCGTTCGCCGTCACCGCCAGCACAGTCGAACAGTTGCCGCAGGTGCGCGCCGTCGAGGGGTTGGCCCGACCGCAGGCGGGGCAGACTATATCGCTGTTACTCAAGCGGAGCACTCCCCTCACTCTTTGTCGCGTCACCGCTTACCACGTCCTGGCTATTCGGCACATCCGGTTTTAACACAGTCCCGCAATTGATACAGAACGTAAACGCGGCGTCGGTCTCCTTGCCACAGGAGGGGCACGTCAACCGCTCGTTCGCGAGTGTCTTCATAGAGATCGTGGACAGCGGTCCGCGGCGGCGGTCGCCGACCTTGTCGCGGAAGATATAGCTTCCCGCGATGATATTTTTGTACTCGTCGGTAGCGCCCCAGCGAAGCACTTCTTTGGCACGGAGTACCGGAATCGGGTGCGTCTTGTCGGACTCGAGCATCACCTTGTAAAATTTGTCTAGCCGCGACCAATCCGGTCGTTCATAATCCTCGGCTTGCTTCAAATACTCCTCGCGGTCCATCTGCTCGAATATCTTCGGAGAACCACCGGTCAGTTTGAACAGCGCGGAAAACACGATTTCCGGGTCCTGCACGACAAGAATCGCCGCACGGTCGGCGGAAAATTCCGCCTTTCGGGTCCACTCCAAAAGGGCGGCACGTATCGGGAACGAGAAAAGGTCGCCCATTCCAAGTCGCAGGTCGCCGAGCTTCGCCAGAAGTTGCAGCATCAATGCCATCAGGCGATACACTGTGTGCCCGCAGTGGATGTGCCCCATTTCGTGCGCGATGACAGCAAGCAATTCGTCTTCGGAAAGCAGTTCGACTAAGCCGGTGTGAAGCACCATCGTCGGGTTGTCCCGCCCGAGCGCGAACGCGTTGGCGATGGGTGTTTGCGACACGAACAGAGACGGCTCCGGCAGGTCCAGGATCGTGCAGGCTTCGCGCAGTAGCGCGTGGATACGCGGCAGTTGTTTTGGGGTCACGCGCACCGCGGACGCACATTCTTCGTGGTAGATGATCTTTTCGAAAGAGTACTGTGAAAACTTAGACGCTACCAGTTCGAAACCGGGCACGGCACGGAGCGCGGCGGTCGCTTGCTGGTCTAGCGGGTGACGGTACGTGTCCGGGGCGATCTGCGGGAATCGGACTCTGCCGGTCGGTATCACGGCGGTTTCGCCGCTGTCCGCGGCGGTCTCGGTTTGGGAATTGGTTTCACTCATAGTTTGTATACGACGGTCCCTTCGGGGCTAAAGCATCGGTTTGCTAATACCCTTTCGGACACCGCAATATCTTTTACGGTTGCGCCACGGGCAACGTTTCCGCCACATCGTTAATTATACCGCCCCACCCGAGGGTAAATCGCCTTACCAAACGCCGCGGACACGGCGATACAAGACCATGACGTTTATCGAAGGCGAGATGACACGTGTTGTAGAACTGCAAGCCAAGAGTTACGCCCTGCTGAGGTGGGTCGGAGACGGACCGGGTCAAAGCACCCTGGATTTCGGCGTTTCCCACGACACGCTGACATTGACCGAGGCGGCGGCGGAATGGACACGCCGCAACGCGCATAACTTGCCCAAGGAGACGCGGGCCGAAGACACTGATCAGCCAGCGTTCGCGGCACTCTTCGCGTCTTATCTGACGACCTCCTACACGCTTCTCGAAACACCAAACCTGCAGTACCGCTCCCGCACCGGTTGTTACTGCACCTTCTGCGCCCGTTTGCGTTCCGCATCTCTGCTCAAGGTCCGACAGCCGGACAAAAAGGCGCAAGGGCGGGCGCGGGAAATGAAGCAACTATACGTTTCCGGGTTGGCGACGGAGACCGGGGCGCCTTTAGCGTACGCCGCTCTCGCCGGGATATTAGACGACCCTGGATTAGCGATGCCTCTTTCGTACGCTACGTACGGACGGGAACTGTTACGTCGCTCCCAGTTCGCGTCACAGGGCGAAGGGATTCTGGTGCTCTGGCGAGAAATCTCCTGGGAGAAAGGCAAGCTACGAAAAGGATTCACCCTTTCAGCAGATGCCATGCTTCAAAGCGAGGCAGCAATCATTGAGGCAATCACAACGACACGACAAGGAAAACGGATATGACAGCAGATCAGATAACGACCGCGTGGCTTGACGCCTACAACACCCGCGACCCGCACGCGCTGATCGCGCTCTACCACGACGACGCCTAAGTTTTTCAGGTGGCTGCGGGTCCGCCCCTTCGCGGTCGGGACGCCCTGCTCGAAAATTTCATTGCCTTCTTCGCGGCGTTCCCCGACAACTATACGAACCCGGTCAACGTGATCCATACCGACGCGTGGAGCATTGTGGAGTGGCAAGGCGCCGGGACTTTCACGGGTAAGCTCGGGGACTGGGAGCCGACGGGGCGAAGTTTCGAGATACGCGGCTGCGGCTTTTTCCAGATCGCCAGCGGGAAGATTACCTACCAGCGCGGCTATTTCGACAGCCTCGGCTGGTTTCGACAGATTGGAGTGGTTGCGTAGCGGTTTGTCCCTCCGCGGCGA